>JBGSTI010000242.1:0-10696 GCA_041736605.1 Sphingomonadaceae bacterium | reverse complement strand
CGCGCATGGCGCTGGTCAGCCGGGGGGCTGCGCTCAAGCCGGATCTACCAAAGGGGCGCGGGTATAGCCGGGCAGGCCCGAGAGCGGAAACTGGCTGCGCATGAACGTGCCGGTGCCGCGGGCAAATTCCTCGCCCTCATCGTCGATCAGCCGTGCTTCGGCCACCAGCACGCGGCGGCGGCCACTGACCCAGCGCCCTTCGGCGACAACGTCGCAATCGCGGATCGGCCGGGAAAAGTGCAAGTTGAACGATGTGGTCAGCAAAAACCTGTCCGTCACCAGACTGTTGGCGGCATAAAAGGCCGCATCGTCGAGCATCTTGAAATAGATGGTGCCATGCGCCGCGCCCGCCGCGTGATAGACATCGGGGGTGATGCGAAAATGGATCGATGCCGTGCCCTCACCTGTGATCATCAGGCGCGAGGCAAATTTCTGATTGATGGGGGCTGCTGCATACAATGATTCCAGCGCGCGATAATGCGCCTCTGCCCCGCTCAGCGTCGCAGGCAAGGCCGGATCAGGCTGCTGCGTCACGATCCAGCACATCCACCAGCAGCGCATAGAGCGCATCGGCATCTTCGGCCTGACACAGGTTGATACGCAGCGATTCATTACGCAACATACGCGAAATATGGGCCAAAGCCTGCAAGTGCATCGATCCGCCTTGCTCGGGCGAGACCAAGCCAAAGACCAGCTTTACGGGCTGATGATCAGCAGAGCCGAAATCCACTGCTTCGGCCAATTGCAGGCAGACAACCAAGGGCTTTTTCAGGCCCGGCAACCGTGCATGGGGAATGGCCACGCCATAGCCAAAGCCAGTTGAGCCCAGCTTTTCGCGTTCTTCCAGCCGTTCGAGCACCAGCACGGGATCAAGGCCGTGCAACCGCGCCAGCCGTTCGGCGACCAGCGACAGGATTTCGGATTTGGATTCTGCGCGCAGCTTTACGGCGACAGAGGCAGGATCAAGATGGAAAAGAGGCATGGGCAAATCGCGCGAAAAAGCGGCAAGGCGGGCATAATCATGGGATGACCCAATTGTCTACCAGCGTGCAAAAGCGGACCAAGTGTGTCCGACCGACTTTTTTGCGCTCCTTTTCTGGTTGAAATCGGTGTGAACGCCGCAACCAGAACCCATTGATCCCTATCGCACGGCACAATCAGGCGCCGCCGATAGACCAAAGCGCGCGCAGGAGCAAGAGACAAGAGCGCGGGGACTGGCGCTGGCCGCCCCCGCGCGTCTGGAATCAGCCTGCCTTGGGTTCAACCCAGCCAATTGAGCCATCATGACGGCGATAGACCATATTGTGGCGCCCGGTGCCGGTATTCTTGAAAAACAGCGCATTGGTGTTGCGCAGATCCAGCATCATCACCGCATCGGACACAGTCGCTTCGGGCACATCAACGCGGGTTTCGGCGATGATCAGCGGCGCATCGACAACAGCCTCTTCTTCCTCGGTCTCTTCAACCTGGAACACAGTATAGGCCGCTTCTTCCTCACGCATGGCATGCGCCGTCTGATCATGACGATCCTTGATACGGCGTTTGTAACGGCGCAGCTGCTTGTCGATCTTTTCAGCGGCCTGATCAAAGCCGACATGCACATCCTGCGCCTTGCCATGCCCTTTCAGGATCAGGCCCTGGCTGACATGCATGATAATATCGCAGACAAAGCTATCATGCGGGCCACGGCCAAAAGTGACCTGGCTGCTGAGAGCGCGGGAGAAATATTTGGTGACGATCGCTTCCAGTCGCTCGGTCACATGGGTGCGCAGCGCGGCGCCGGTTTCCATCTGATGGCCTGATACGCGAATTTCCATTGTTTTTCTCCTTTACGCAAAATCCTGACCGGCCATATCGGCGCGGCCAGACCCTTCATCGCAGCGGTGATCCTTTCTGCCAGATGGCATCCTTGATACCGGCGATAAAAGCCTGATGAGCCTCCAGTTCGGCGGCACTCGCATGATGCGGGCGCGCAGGCCGAACAGGTTTGCCCGATGGGGGAACAAGCCGATTGGCCGCCTGTGGCGCGCCTTGCGACCCGTTAATCGAAACACCATTGCCCTCTGCTGCCAGTTCCAGCCCGATCTGGCGGCCTCCGGTCAATTCGACATAAAGCTGGGCCAGCAATTCGGCATCAAGCAGCGCGCCGTGCAAGACGCGATGGCTGCGATCAATGCCATAGCGCGAACATAGTGCGTCCAGTGACAGTTTGGCCCCCGGATGCAGCGCGCGGGCCAGCGCCACTGTGTCGATCTTGCGCGTTTCGGACACCAAAGGGCGACCGCAGCGATTCAATTCCATGTTGAGAAAGCCGAAATCGAAACTGGCATTGTGCGCCACCAACGGCGCATCGCCCAGAAATTCGAGCAGATCATTGGCCACGTCGCCAAACAAGGGCTTGTCTGACAGGAATGTGGTCGACAGGCCATGCACTTCAAACGCCCGGATCGGCATGTCGCGCTGGGGATTGAAATAGGCGTGGAATGTCTGGCCCGTGGCCACTTTGCCAATCATTTCGATACAGCCGATTTCCACCATCCGATCATCTGTTTCATGATCAAAGCCGGTGGTTTCTGTATCGAAAATTATTTCCCGCATAGGCAATATATTGGCCCGTTATCGGGGTCTGGCAAGGGCAGAAATCCGCCAAGTGACAGAAATATTACCCAGCCTGTCGCACCATCGCCTGACGGCGCAAAAGCGCGACCAGTTCGGTCAGTGCGCTACGGGTCTCTGCATGGCTGGTTCCGGTGTCGATCACATGATCGGCACGGGCGCGCTTATCGGCATCGGGCACCTGAAGTTTCAGGATATGGTCAAATTTTTCCGCCGTCATGCCCGGCCGGGCCAACACCCGCTGACGCTGAATTGCGGCAGGGGCCGATACCACAATGACTGTGTCCAGCCCGTTTTGATGGCCCTTTTCAAACAAGAGCGGGATATCGAATACCAAGAGCGGTTTATCGGCATGATCGGTCAAGAATTGCGCGCGCATTGCGCCGACCGCCGGGTGAACAATCGCCTCCAGCCGTTTCAGTGCCTCGGGGTTGCCAAACACGGCAGCGCCCAATTTGCCGCGATCAACGCCTGCCGGACCTGTGGTGCCGGGAAATTCGGCCTCAATCGCGGGGAGCAGCACGCCATCCGGTCCCTGCAACTGGTGCACGGCAGCATCGGCATCGAATACGGGCACGCCCAATTCTTCAAACATCGCAGCTACGGTCGATTTGCCCATGCCAATCGAACCGGTCAGCCCGATGATAAAGGGCCGGGTCTGATCATAAACACCGCTCATGCCAGCAACAGGTCGCGCAATTCCGCATCACGTTCGCGCGGCGGCGCTTTACCGAACAGGATTTCAAACGCCACCGCCGCTTGGCCGACCAGCATTTCCAGCCCGTCGACCGTCGTCAATCCACGCTTGTTCGCCGCCGCCAGCAAGGGCGTTTCCAACGGCGCATAAACCACGTCATAAACCACGGCGTCATCGGGCAAGGCTGACAGATCGGGCGCGAACGGCGGCTGGCCGACCATGCCCAACGAACTGGTATTGACCAACAACGCCGCAGGGGGCAGCGCTGCATCGAGCGGCAACACATCGCCCTTCAGCCCGAAAGTTGCCAGCAAACCGGCGGCTTTCAAGGGCGAACGGTTGAGAATGGTCACTGGTCCCACGCCGCAACGTGACAGGGCAAATAACACCGCCCGCGCCGCGCCGCCTGCGCCCACCACGATCACCGGCGCGCCCGCCAGATCCATATCAGCAATGGGGGCATAGAATCCCGCAGCATCGGTGTTGGTGCCAAAAAACTGGCCCTGTTCATCGCGCGCCACCAGATTGATCGCGCCGATAGACTGGCGAACCCCGCCGGGATCAGCGACATGATCCAGCGCCGCCAGCTTGTGCGGCAAGGTGATGTTGCAGCCAAGCCAAAGCGGATCAGCCTTTCGCGCCGCAAAATAGGCAGGCAGATCATCGGCCAGCACATGATGCGCGCGATAATCAGCCTCCAGCCCCAAGGCTTTCAGCCAAAAGCCGTGAATCAGCGGTGATTTGGAATGGCTGATCGGATCGCCGATGACTTCGGCATAGGGACGGGCAGCTGGGCTAGGAGCCAGATCACTCATTCGGTCAAAACTTTCCTGATTCGCAGATAATCAAGCACGGGCAGCAAGGGCATGCCCAAAATCGTGAACTGGCTGCCATTGATCTTTGAAAAGAGCTGAACGCCGCGCCCTTCGATGCGGAAACAGCCTGCGCACTGGCCAATCGCAGGCCATTCGGCGTCGAGATATTCGGCGATAAATGCATCAGACAAGGGCCGCACATGCAGGATCGCCTTATCAACATGCCGCCATACGGCTCGCCCCCGCTCCGCAATCACGGCGGCGCTCCACAATTCCATCGGCTTGCCCGAAAAGGCGCGCAAATGAGCTTGAGCCTCATCACGGCTGCCGGGCTTGTTATAAAATGCGCCATCGAGCGCGACCATCGAATCGCTGCCCAGCACCAGGGCATTGCCCAGCCGCATCGAAAGCTTCAGCGCCTTGGCCTCAGCCAGCGCATCAACGATATCGCGCGCCTTGGCACCCGATTGCTCCAGCCCTGCCTGAATCGCTTCTTCGTCGATCCTTGCTGGCAAAGCCTCATAGGTCACCCCGGCGGCATCGAGCATGGCGCGGCGCGAGGCGCTTTGCGACGCCAGCACCAAAACAGCGCCACTTTCGGGCGTAATATCATCCATCAAATTGCTTTACCCTGTTCCAGCCGGCGTTCATTGACCATGTTGACGATCGCCGCCGCCGTTTCCTCGATCGAGCGGCGCGACACATCAATTACTGGCCAGCCATTATCGGCGAACATCCGCCGGGCATAGAGCAGTTCACGTTGCACAGCGTCATTATCGACATAATCGGTTTCAGGCGCCTGATTGAGTGCCAGCAAACGGTTGCGCCGCACCTGCACCAGCCGTTCATGATTGGCGGTCAGGCCAACGACCAGCGGATTGTGCAATTTGAACAGAGCAGGCGGCGGCGGCGATTCAATCACGATGGGGATATTCGCAGTCTTGAACCCGCGATTGGCCAGATAGATGCTGGTCGGCGTCTTGGAAGACCGCGACACCCCGGCCAGCACGATATCGGCCTGTTCCCAATCCTCCGATCCAATACCGTCATCATGCGCAATGGTATATTGAATGGCGTCAACGCGCGCGAAATAGGCCTCGTCCAGATTATGTTGTCGCCCCGGCCGCGCTTTGGCCTCTTGGCCGAGCAGGCTGGACAGCGCATCGGTGACGGCATCCAATGCAGGCACCGCAGGCAGGCCCAAGGCCTGACAGCGGTTTTCCAGCTTGGCACGGGTATCGGGATTGACCAAAGTGAACAGCACCAGCCCCGGATGGCTGGATACCTCAACCAAGATGCGGTCAAGATGCTGGGCGGATCGTACCATAGGCCAGAAATGCTTGATCACATCAACGCCATCAAATTGCGCCAACGCCGCCTTGGCGATATTTTCCAGCGTCTCACCGGTGGAGTCCGACAGCAGATGGAGATGGAGCCTGGTCATAGAACACCTTGTATCGGCCTGACACGGCGGGACAACCGGGAAATTGATATCTGCCCCCTGTGTATAAGCATGTTGAAAGGTGACGGTACAAGTCTGCGGACAAAAATCGGTCGCCCATTCATCCCCACAAACAGGACTCTTGGCCCTGTGCTTGTCCAGATGGCATAAGCTTATCCACAACCTGTGGATTGCGGGCAAAGCCTTTGATTGACTCCGATATGGCGGTGAGTCTCAACCTGCCTTTTTTCTGTCAATCTGTTGGCAATTAAGGCATGGCGCGGCCATCCCCGCTATCCACAGCCCAACTGACTCCATCAATTTAATTCATATAAATATTATGGGTAAAGACCGTATGACACACGTGCCTGCACTGATCCGTGAACTGAAAGGCCATCGGGGGGAACACCGCCCGGCCTGGCTGATGCGACAAGCGGGACGATATTTGCCGGAATACCGGGCTTTGCGCGCGGAAAAGGGCGGTTTTCTCGATCTGGTCTATGATGCCGAGGCTGCCGCAGAGGTCACGCTTCAGCCCTTGCGCCGCTTTGATCTCGACGCCGCGATCCTGTTTTCAGACATTCTGATCGTGCCGCATGCCATGGGGCAGGATTTGCAATTTCTGGCTGGCGAGGGGCCGCACCTTTCGCCGCGTATGGTGGATGCCGCACTGGATGGCCTGCAAACGGTGCCAGAGCGTCTTGAGGCGATCTATCGCACAGTCGCCCTCGTGCGCGCCGCTTTGGCTCCTGACAAGGCTCTGCTGGGCTTTGCTGGATCGCCATGGACGGTGGCAACGTACATGGTGCATGGCGAGGGCAGCCGCGATCAGCATGAGGCACGGGCCTATGCCTATCGTGACAGCCAAGCGTTCGGCGCTTTGATCGATGCGATTGTGGCAGTGACCATTGACTATCTCGATGGCCAGATCCGCGCCGGAGCGCAGGGCATCCAGTTGTTTGACAGCTGGGCCGGGTCGCTGTCACCGCGCCAGTTCGAACAATGGGTGATCGCGCCAACAGCCCGGATTGTCGATGCGATCCGCGCGCAGCACCCTGATGTGGCAATTATCGGCTTTCCCAAGGGCGCGGGCGGCAAATTGGCGGCCTATGCCCGCGAAACGCGGATCGATGCGCTGGGTTTGGATGAGACTGTCGATCCGGTTTGGGCGCATAATGTTTTGCCCGAAGGCCTGCCGGTGCAGGGCAATCTTGATCCGCTGGCGCTGATTGCGGGCGGTGAAGAGCTGGAGCGCGCGGCGCGTCATGTGCTGACAAGTCTGGAAGGGCGGCCGCATGTGTTCAACCTGGGCCATGGTATCAATCAGTTCACCCCGATTGCGCATGTTGAGGTGCTGATCGCGCTTTTGCGGGGGCACGAAGCCTGATAGTTGTCGGTTTATGGAACAGGTGCTTGCAATGCTCTATCTCTGGCTTAAATCGGCCCATGTGATTTTCGTGATTTTCTGGATGGCGGGCCTGTTCATGATCCCGCGTTTCTTTGTCTATCATCAGGAAAGCGCAGCCGGATCGGCGGAATCCGATGCCTGGGTGGAGCGCGAAAGCCGTCTGATCCGTATCATCCTCAATCCCTCGATTATCATCGTCTGGGTGCTGGGTTTGCTATTGGCTTGGCAGATTGGCGCGTTTTCACAAGGCTGGTTTCATTTGAAGCTGCTGTTTGTGCTGGGCCTGTCAGCCTATCATGGCTGGTGCGTTGGCTATGCCAAGAAACTGGCGCGCGGTGAGCGACCCTTGGCGGGGCGCACCTTGCGCCTTTTGAACGAGATACCGGGCGTGACCGCCGCGGTGATTGTCATAGCGGTGATCGTAAAGCCGTTTTGAAGCGCGATTGACACGCCGCTACTTCAAGCCTATTTCATGTAGCAATTCCCGTCCGGGAAGTGGCCAAGTCCCCCGTTTTCGCGGGCAAGCAAGCATTTGCGGGTTTATCCCGGTCTGGCCCTCTATCTCCTGAACTTGTCCCCGGTCGCCGGGCCTGATCCATCTGGAATCCAGCCCCGCCCGATCCTGATATTATTGCCTTGGCCCTTGTGGCCTCTTGCTGGAAAACCCTAGATGCATTTGAAAGAATTGAAGAAAAAAACACCGGCTGAACTGGTGACCATGGCTGAGGAACTGGGGGTCGAGGGTGCATCCACCATGCGCCGCCAGGATCTGATGTTCGGCATCCTCAAGGAACTCGCCGAAAATGACGAGCAGATCATGGGGCTGGGCACCATCGAAGTGATGTCGGACGGCTTTGGCTTTCTGCGCTCGCCCGAGGCGAACTATCTCGCCGGTCCGGATGATATTTACGTATCGCCCAATCAGGTTCGTAAATTCGGCCTGCGAACCGGTGATACAGTCGAAGGCGAAATTCGCGGGCCTAAGGATGGCGAACGCTATTTCGCGCTGACCAAGCTGATCAGCGTCAATTTTGACGATCCCGATGCTGTGCGTCACCGCGTCAATTTTGACAATCTGACGCCGCTTTATCCCGATGAAAAGCTGTCTTTGGGTACGCTCGACCCGACGATCAAGGATCGGTCAGCCCGCGTCATCGATATTATTTCGCCGCAGGGCAAGGGCCAGCGTGCCTTGATCGTTGCGCCGCCGCGTACCGGCAAGACGGTGCTGTTGCAGAATATTGCGCGCGCCATCACCGAAAACCATCCTGAAGTGTATCTGATCGTGCTGCTGATCGATGAGCGGCCCGAAGAAGTTACGGACATGCAGCGCAGCGTCAATGGTGAGGTGATTTCGTCAACCTTTGACGAGCCCGCCAGCCGTCACGTGCAAGTCGCTGAAATGGTTATCGAAAAGGCCAAGCGTCTGGTTGAGCATAAAAAGGATGTCGTCATCCTGCTCGATTCCATCACCCGTTTGGGCCGCGCCTATAACACCGTCGTGCCAAGCTCGGGCAAGGTGCTGACCGGCGGTGTGGATGCCAATGCCCTGCAACGCCCCAAGCGTTTCTTTGGCGCGGCGCGTAACATCGAAGAGGGCGGTTCGTTGTCCATCATCGCTACCGCGCTGATCGATACCGGCAGCCGCATGGACGAAGTGATTTTCGAAGAGTTCAAGGGCACCAACAACTCGGAAATCGTGCTGGATCGCAAGGTGGCCGACAAGCGCATCTTCCCGGCGCTGGATGTTGGCAAATCGGGCACCCGCAAGGAAGAATTGCTGGTCGAAAAGGACAAGCTGTCCAAGATGTGGGTGCTGCGTCGTATCCTCATGCAAATGGGCACGGTGGACGCGATGGAATTCCTGCTCGACAAGATGAAGGATTCCAAGACCAACGAAGATTTCTTCGACAGCATGAATCAGTAAAATTCTGTACCCCGGCGAAAGCCGGGGCCCAGATTTTGCGGTAAGACCGGACCCCGGCGTTTGCCGGGGTGCAATCGTCACCCAGCCTTTGCCAGCTGCGCGCCCATTTTTTCCCACAGCATGTTTACGGCTTTCAAGGGCCGCACCATGACCTTGAAATCGGCAATCTGGCCGGCATCATTGAATGCGACCAGATCGATGCCGTTGATGACTATGCCGTCGATGGTTGCGGTAAATTCCATCATTATCGTGTTGCCGTCGACCAACTCGCGCACATAGCGAAAGCTTTCTTCGCCGCCCAAAACTTTGCTGGCGGCGTCGAGATAGGCGAACACTTTATCGCGGCCATGTTGCGGCGCGTGGACGACGGGGGAGTGAAACACCGCGTCTTCTGCCAACATGGCCATCAGCGCCTGTGGGTTTTTATCTTGGCTGAAATAGGCGTGCCAGGCATCGCGTCCGGCCTGACCAATGCTGTTGCTTTGGGCGGCGGCGTTCATGCCAGATGCTCGGCAAAAAATGCGGCCGTGCGGCTGTCCGCAAGCTGTGCCCCGGCCTCGTCGCGGCGATTGCCCATCTCTGCAGCAAAGCCATGATCCAGGCCTTCATAATCATGCAGCGTGACGCGCGGGTGATCGTCCAGCCCGGCATGAATTATGGCCTGCGCCTCTGGCCCAACAAGATGATCGGCCGTTGGAATATGCAGCATCAGCGGATTGGCGATGCCATGCGCTTCATCCAGCATCTGATCAATCATCACGCCATAATAGCCGACCGAAGCATCAATATCGGTGCGCGCCGCAACCATATAGGCCAGCCGTCCGCCCAGGCAGTAGCCAACGGCGCCAATCTTGGCGACGGAACCATGGTCGCCAAGCCCGGCATGGATGGCTTTGATGGTTGCTTCAATGTCGAGAACCCCGTCATTGGGATCATAGATTTGGAAATGGCCAAAGGCCTCTTGCAGCTCCGCCTCGACATCCGCGTCGAGTTCAATGCCGGGACGGATGCGGAAAAACAGATCAGGCGCGACCGCCAGATAGCCAGCCTTGGCCCAGCTATCGCATTTGCGGCGGATGCCCTCGTTCACCCCGAAAATTTCCTGGATGACGATAATTGCGGCTTTCGCTTCCCCTTCGGGTGCGGCGACATAGCCGGTCATGCCGGTTTGCTGATCGATAGTGATAGTCTGGCCCATATCGGTCTCTCTCTCAAGTCATGCTGTTCAAAGCGATGCTGTATGATAGGATCAGGGCAGGGCAAGCGGGCACTGAAAGGAAAACACAATGAAAATCAATGTCGAGATCGACTGTAGCCCCGAAGAGGCACGCCGCTTTCTGGGCCTGCCCGATGTGGAAAAGGCCAATGCTGTCTATGTTGATACCGTCGCCAAGGCGATGAAGGGCGTCAGCAATGTCGAGCAGTTGGAAGAGATTGCCAAGGTTGTCTCTCCCATGGGCCAGATGGGCGTAAAGCTGTTCCAGACATTCATGGAAAGCGCGCTGTCGCCGCCCAAGAAAAAGAAAGACGCCTGACGCATCTGTTACGCACCTGATGTCTGCTGATACCATATTCGCGCTGTCCAGCGGCGCGCCGCCTGCTGCGCTGGGTGTGATCCGCATTAGCGGTGGGCAAGCAGAAGAGGCGTTGCGTGCCCTGGCGGGGCGGGTACCACCGCCACGCCGCGCATCTCTGGCTCTTTTGCGCGGCCATGATGGGGCTTTGCTCGATCAGGCTTTGATCCTGTGGTTTCCGGGGCCGAATACGGCAACCGGCGAGGATCTGGCCGAAC
>JBGSTI010000219.1:0-4447 GCA_041736605.1 Sphingomonadaceae bacterium | reverse complement strand
TGGTCCCCCTCCCCGTACCGGGGAGGTTCTGATGTGTCGCAAAATCCACCGCCGCCGCCAGCACATCAGCGCGCAGCACCATGCCCGCGCCGCCACCCGCCGGGGTATCATCGACGGTGCGATGCTTGTCGGTGGCAAAATCGCGGATATTGGTCGCCTGGCACGACCATATCCCCCGCTCCAGCGCCCGCCCCGCCATCGAATGGCCAAGGGGGCCGGGGAACATGTCGGGATACAGCGTCAGGATATGGGCGGCGAAGGTCATTTCATCATGCCTTTGCGTAGCCCTATGGCCCAGTTATCCAGCCCCTCTGCTTCGGCTTTGCGCGCGGCGCTCTCATGATCATAGGCGACGGCGTGAAAGCTCACTTCCTCGGCCCCATCATCAAGGATCGCATAGCGCGCATCCGGGCTGCCATTTTCGACGACATGGCGATAGGGCAGATTGTCATCATAGGCGGGCAGGCCAACGCTGCCCGGATTGACGATGATGCGGCCATCGAACAGCTCCACCATTTGCGGCAAATGCGAATGGCCATGCAGGATCAGTGGCGCACGCGCATCGCCCAGCCGCGCGACAATCTCTGCCTCGCTGGCGGCACGCAGACCTTCGGGTGTTACGGTTTCCAGCAGATATTCATGATCATTGCCGGGCCGCGCATGGGTGCAATAGACCCCCTCACCCAGCCACATTTCGGTGGGCAGGCTGGCCAGCCAATCCCGGTGGCGATCATGCAGCGCCGCGCGCGTATAGCGGTCGGATTTGCTGAGTTTTTTGTCAGGATCGCTCAGCACTTGCCGCTCGTGATTTCCGGCAATCGTCGGCCAATCTTGGGCCATCAGATAATCGGCGGTCTCGGCAGGCCATAGCGGGCCAGACACAATATCGCCCAGATTGGCAAACGCATCGCACCCCCGCGCCTGTGCGTCCGCCACCACAGCCTCCAGCGCGGGCAGATTGCCATGAATGTCAGAAAGGATTGCGATACGTGTCATTGCGCCCAGTTTTCGATTTTGAGGCCGGGGATATCTTTGAAATCTTTGCCGTTGCTGGTCACCAGCACAGCCCCGCGCAACTGGGCTTGCACCCCGATCAGGCGATCAAAGCTTTTACGCTTTACACCCACCTGCCGGATCACATCACCATAAAGGGCCGCCGCATCAGCATCGAAAGGCAGGACATCAATATTGGCCACAAATGTCTCGATCTTGCGCCGATCCCCATCCGGATCCACCGACGTTTTGCTGCCCACCATAAGCTCGGCAATGCTAATTGTTGATACAGCCAAGCGGCCAAATTCCTTGGCGATCCGCGCGGCTACAGCTTCATCGCGTCCATCCAGAAAATCAATGCAGGCATTGGTATCAAGCAGATACATCAAATGGCCTCAGGCGTGTCCGCAGATTTGTCCCAGTTCCTGTCATCCTGCTCAATCTCGCCGCGACCATCTTTCATGAAGCCGCTGGACATGCTGCCATACAGGCTCATGAACACCGATTTGGCGTCATTCTCTTTCCAGAAAGAATAGCTGCCATCGGCGTGGTGGACCAGACGCACGTCGTCGCCTTCTTCAAGGCCCAGTGCCTTGGGCAGGCGCAAGGCGACAGAATTGCCTGATTTGAAAGTCTTGGCTTTCCATTCCTTGGCCATGGCGCGCTCCGTGTATATCGGATGTATATACTATTCGACGTAAAGAGCGTCAATGACAATGGATGCGCCCCATTCGGGCACGGCATCGGGTTTCATCGGCACCATGAAGCTTTTGCCATCATGCTTGCGGATTTCCAGCACATCGCCCGCGCCGAAATTTTCGACCGCGATGCAAGTGCCAATGGCCTCGCCTGTTGTAGAGACGCACGCCAAACCGATCAGATCGGCATAATAATATTCGCCCTCAGCGAGGGGCGGCAGGGCGTCGCGGGGCACGGATAGCAGCGTGCTGCGCAGTGCCTCGGCGGCGTTGCGGTCCTTGATTTCGGCAAAGCGGGCAATCGCCCCGCCCTTGCCATCATCGCGGATTTTCTCGACCGTCAGGCTGTTGTTGTTAAAGGCGCGGTGCGGCTTGAGCGACACCACGCCTTCACAGAACAATTTCAGGCGGACCTCGCCCGTCACGCCATGCGCGCCAGCAACAGCGGCCAGAGTGACGGACTGATCCTGTGCCAAGGCTTAGCCTTCGGCCTGTGCTTCAGCAGCCGCTTCGGGTGCAGCGTCTTCGGCAGGGGTTTCTTCAGCAGCAGGCGCTTCTTCAACGGCGGGAGCCGCTGCGGCTTCGCGGGCTGCTTCTTCAGCTTCAGCCAGCTTGGTGGCCTTTTCTTCGGCGCGTTCCTTGGCCTTTTCGCCGGGCTCGCCCTTCTTAGGGTTCACGGTAACCTTGCGTTCCTTGATGCCAGCGGCGTCGAGGAAACGGGCAACGCGGTCCGTCGGCTGCGCGCCAACCGAGATCCAGTGCTTGGCCCGCTCTTCGTTGAGCTTGATACGGTCCGGGCTTTCCTTGGCCAGCAGCGGGTTATACGTGCCCACCTGCTCCAGATACTTGCCGTCACGCGGCGCCCGGCTGTTGGCCACGACGATACGGTAATAAGGGCGCTTCTTGGAACCGCCGCGCGACAGGCGCATGGAAATCGACATTCAATCTTCCTTTCTTACAAACTTCAAAACTTTAACTTTTTTACGAAACCTATTTCTTGAGCAGCTTGGCCAGATCGGCGGGAAGCTGACCACCGGGAAGCCCCGGCATTGATCCGCCTGTACCCAGCTGATCGGCACCGGGCAGGCCCATGCCACCCAGTGCGCCGCCCATGCCGCCCTTGCCAAACATCGCGGCGAGGCCTTTCAATCCGCCCATTTTGCGGATCTTTTTCATGGCCCCTTCCATCTCCTTGTGCATTTTCAGCAGCTTGTTGACGTCCTGAACCTGAGTGCCGCTGCCCTTGGCGATGCGGATCTTGCGCTTGGCATTGATCACATCGGGTCGCGCGCGTTCAACCGGAGTCATCGAACCGATCATCGCATCCATGCGCAGCAGCACGCGATCATCCATGCCGCTATTGGCCATCGCAGCCTTGGCCTTTTTCATGCCTGGCATCATCGAGGCCAGCATGCCAAGCCCGCCCATCTGCGTCATCTGGCGTAATTGGGTGCGCAGGTCGTTCATATCGAACTGACACTTGGCCATACGCGCCGCCATGGCATCGGCTTCTTCGGCATGAACCGCAGCCGCCGCCTTTTCCACCAGGCTGACGACATCGCCCATGCCCAGGATGCGGCCCGCAACACGGCTGGGATGGAACGGCTCAATCGCGTCCATCTTTTCGCCGGTACCGGCGAACTTGATCGGCTTGCCGGTAACCGCGCGCATCGACAGCGCCGCACCACCGCGCGCATCGCCGTCCATACGGGTCAGCACCACACCGGTCAGCGGCACCTGGCCTGCAAAATTCTGCGCGACGTTCACCGCGTCCTGACCGGTCAGCGAATCGACCACCAGCAGGATTTCCTGTGGGCTCGCGGTATCAGCCACGGCCTTCATCTCGTCCATCAACTGCTGATCGACGTGCAGGCGACCTGCGGTGTCGAGCATCAGCATGTCGAACGATTGCAGCTTGGCGGCCTGCATGGCGCGCTGCGCGATTTCCACCGGCTGCTGGCCCGCGATGATCGGCAGCGTCGCAACGCTTACCTGCTCACCCAGAACCTTAAGCTGTTCCTGCGCGGCAGGACGATTGACGTCGAGCGACGCCATCATCACCTTTTTGCCGTGCTTTTCTTTCAGCAGCTTGGCGATTTTGGCGGTGCTGGTGGTCTTGCCCGACCCTTGCAGACCCACCATCATGATCACGGCGGGCGGTGCGACGGCGAGGTCAAGCTCAGCCGCTTCGCTGCCCAGCATGTCGACCAGCGCATCATTGACGATCTTGACCACTTGCTGGCCCGGCGTCACCGATTTCAGCACCGATGCGCCGACAGCCTGATCGGTTACCTTGTCGATAAAGGCCCGCACCACCGGCAGCGCCACGTCAGCCTCAAGCAAGGCAACGCGCACTTCGCGCATCGCGGCGCGGACATCATCTTCGTTCAGCGCGCCACGGCCACGCAGGCGATCAAAGACGCCTCCCAACCGATCGGACAGTGAATCAAACATTGTTGCTTATCCAGGCTTCACGGCCAGCTATGCGTCATTTTCCAGCATAAACGCAAAAATCGCCGGTGAGCGAAACCTCGCTGACCGGCGGCAATTGCAATGCCAAAAAAATGTGCATGGCAGGCCTGTTTGTTGACCCAAGGGCCAATTTCAACCGCGCCGATAGACGCTAGTCACGCAAATGGCAAGCTGAATTGGCGCGCTGCGGCGCTTGTGGCTCCCTTAGAGCGTGATGACATTAGATTGATGCACCGGGATTGCCTTGGCAAGTTCCTCGGCAAGGAAGGCTGTGCAGCGCGGCC
>JBGSTI010000202.1:0-2622 GCA_041736605.1 Sphingomonadaceae bacterium | reverse complement strand
CAACGCCTCCCGCTGCCCGCGGATGTTGTGAAGGCTCGCGTCCAGATCGACGGCATAAACCCGCATGTCGAGTTCCTGCGCTGGTTCGTCGGTGGCCTTAAGGAAGTGCGTGCGGTGATGGCGGGTCTCGGCGATGGCGGTGGGTAGCGTCAGTCCGGCATAGAAGACGCCGTAGCTGCCGTCGGTGAAGCGGTCGCCGATTGGATTGAGATGGGTGAACGCTGCCATGATCGGCGAGGACCCGGGGCCTGAGACGCGGTCTTCAGGCTGCACGAGCGACAGCTCGCCGGCCTCGTCGCGCAGACGGTCATTGGTCATCGCCTCGATGGCATAGACCGCTTCAAGATCAGCAGGATCGGCAACCGCCTCGAACAGCGAGAACGGCGGAAATCGGCTTGGGATGATGCGGTAGCAGGGCGTCCAGCGGACTTCAGACGTGGGAATGTCCACGGGTCAGCCGCGCTGCCCGTCGACATACTGGCGCACCACATAGAGGTCGGCGACATTGCCCGACATCATCCGTTCGAGCGCCGAAGCGCCGCCGAAAACCTGCGCTTTATTGGGTTTGCGCACCCACTCATCGGCCGTCCTGGGCAGCAGGATGTGGAGCCCCTTGTAGATGCCCATGACATAGGAGATCCGCTCCAACGCATCCTTCGGCAGCGACGCGACCACGCCGCGTTTCCATGACTGGAAGGTCGAGCGGCTTTCCAGACCGAGCAAGCGCATTTGCTCCTGCTCTTTCAGGCCCCAGGCATCGGCAATGCGGAAGAACGTCCGCAGGGCTGGCCCCGTCAGATCCTTGCGACCGAGGCTCTTGGCAAGTCCCTTTGCAGGCGCTTTGGCTGCAGCTTGGATACCCATGTCGGCACGTCCTTTCATGGCTACATATGCTGATATTCTACACAAAAATCAATATGAGATTTGATATTGCACATTGCGACCGGTGTAATACAGCGAGACGCTCTGCTGTTGCCCGTCCGCTGTCCAAGGCGACGACGCTTCTCGATCAGCCATTGGCTGCGTGTGAGGGATGATTGCTGCTGCGCTCCATGCGGTCATTCGGTGAGGAGGAGACGTCCGACTTTCGGTCGATGAAAACGGAGATTGCCGAGTGACATTCGTTCTTGGGCGGAACGAAAACCACCCCTCCTTGTCGCCTGTCTGCGGGTCTCGTAACGCCTAATGCCGTCAACCCCATGCGGGGTTCGCCCTACGCTGACGCTTCGGTGACGGCGGCTCCCGGCCCCTTCTTTTGGCGCCATCGGGGATGGTCCCCGACCTGCAAGGAGAAACCACATGGCTACCATCGCAAACCTCACCGTAAAGTCCGACGACAGCTTCGAAGGCACCCTAGCCACCCTGACTGTATCCGCGCCGATCGCGATCATGCCCAACAACCGCAAGACCAAGGACAGCGAACCAGACTACCGCATCGTCAGCCGCAAGAACGGCTTCGAACTGGGCGCAGGCTGGACGCGCTTCTCGCAGAACACCGGCGCCGAATATGTCTCGGTCTCGCTCTCTGCTCCCGAATTCGGCACGATCTATGGCAACATCGCCAACGCGCCAGGTGATGATCCTTCGAAGAAGGTCATCATCTGGAACCCGCCAAGCTAAGGCGCCAGCGCCGGCCCCGCCTTCGGGCGGGGCCACTCCTGCCTTAGTACGGTAGGTCCTGTAAGAGGCCATCCATCGCGAGCGCAGTTAAGCCGTGGCTGACACTAGCCAAGCCTTGCCCGGCATCATTACACCTTGGTTCGGCACATGGTGCTTTGCGAACAATTCCAGCAATTCGCCCTCCGCCGCAGCTCGGACATCTGTTCCTTGCTCGTCCAGCGCTTTGCCGACGGCCATGGAGGACAACACGAAACTTACCGCTTCTTGCGCCGTTGCTCCAACCCCGCCAACCGGTTGCTGCCCTGTATAGGCCATGATGTCGGGACTTGAAAAACCACCGGCCGCAAGAACCTCGTTCAAATACTCCAGATCCTCGAATGCAAAGGGCCCTGGCGCGCGCGGAACAGCAGGTGGAATATCGACATGTCTGCGGACTACGCCCATCATTTCCATCATCCACAAATTGTCGCGCGGCGTAGCCCAAACTGCGAGATCGATCCGCGCACCGGGCCGCAAAAGGCTGCGCAGGTTTGCAAAAGCCTGATGCGGCTCAGCAAAGAACATGCTGCCGAAGCGCGAAAAGAGACGATCGCAAGGCGCATCCGGCAGTTGCACAGTGCTGGCATCCGCACAGATAAAGCGGATATTGCCAACACCGGCGTCGCTTGCCCGCTTTGTCGACGCCGCTGTGAGATCAGGCGAGATATCAATACCCAACACCTCACCACCGGGCGCCACCGCATTGGCAATGGCAATGGTTGTGCCCCCACCGCCGCAGCCAATATCCAGCACACGCTCACCAGACTGAAAATCAGCGCGGGCTAGTAGAGCTGCACCTATGGGTGCGATCATCCCTTCAAACCGCGCAAGATTGGCTAGCCACTTGGTGCCCATTTCCCCGGCCCAATCTTCGCCCTTGATCGTGTTGGCCTTATCACCCGACTGTTCCGTCATGCCGTTTCCCTCTCACAAGATTGCAGAACCATAGCTCAGAATCCGCCA
>JBGSTI010000132.1:0-2678 GCA_041736605.1 Sphingomonadaceae bacterium | reverse complement strand
CAGCCGCCCCGGCACTTATTGCGTGGCTGATCCGTCGGCGGTGATCCTGTGGCGGCCCGATGCCGAGCTGGAAGAAGCCGCCAGCCTGCGCGGCCCCGGCGGCACCAGCGCCGATCTGGCGTGGAAACGCGGCAATCCGCTGAAATTATGGCCGGTGGATTCTATGGCGGTTACGGCGGGCGATTATGTGCTGACCCGGCCTGCCGGTTCGGTGACGATCAAAACCGTCCTGATCGGTGCGGCCCCGGCGGATGTCGATGATGTCGCCGCCACGCTGATCGCCAATAATTGCAACGCACAGCTGGACCAGCTGGTCGATGCGCTGGCGGCGGCAGAAGCCAGCACCAACGCACCGGTAGCGGGGTGAGATGATGGCGCGCAAAAACATCACATCGCGGCTGACGGCCTTGACCATCGGGGCGATTGCGGCGCTGGGCATGACTGGTGCGGCCCTGGCCCAGGCGGTGGTGGTCCGCTCCACCGGGCCATCGGCAGCGCAATATCCCAAGGGCAAGAAACTGGCGGCGGGCACCGAGATCGTGTTGAAAGACAAGGACGTGGTGACTGTGCTCGACAAGGCGGGCACGCGCGTTCTGGTTGGTCCGCGCCGGGTATCTGTGGACAGCCGATCCCGCCCAGATCGTTCGGCGATGTCGACGCTGTCGGGCGCGCTTCGCAATCCCACGGCGTTCCGCGCCGGGGCCGTACGCAGCGCCGGTTCGGGCGATCAGGCGGTGGTTGAACAGGTGCTGGGCGGCAAACAATATAGCCCCAGCCTGTGGTTGGCCAATATTGCGCGGGGCGAACCGTCGCGCGTGTGCGTGCCAGAGGGCAGCGACCTGTTCCTGTGGCGCGATGATGTGTCGTCCAAACGCTATATCTGGCTGTCCGATGAAATGGGCGGTGCGATGGTGCGCGTGCTGATGCCCGAAGGAACGGCAGGCGTTCCCTGGCCAAAGCTGCATGTCGCCCCGATGGCGGGCAGCGTGTTCAGCGTGGTCGATGAAAATGCCACGCCGGGCGCAGAACCGGCCAAGCTGACCTTGGTCGCTTTGCCTGCGCAATTGCCCGAAGATCCCGATGCTCTTGCGGCCTTGCTGCTGGAAAATTCGTGCCTCGATCAGGTCGAGCGGCTGGCTGATTTGCTGTTGCTGGACGAGATGGACCGGGCTGCACGCGAGCAGATGGCGGGAAGCTGATCCAGGCCGCGCCTTACCTGCGCCAGAACGGCACAGGTAGGCGCGGAAAGACGGTCAATTAGGATAAAAATGTCGCCGCGTCGCGTGGCCAATCGGCTATACGGGGCGATATCGGAATTTCTGTGGCACGCCGATCACGGCGGCTGCATTCTGGGCAGACAGTTACGGGTCGCATGACTGCCCCTTATGGGGGTAATATCATGACCGGACTTTGGCCGGACAAGTACAATCCGTCCCGGCGCTTGGGCGTCGCTGGGCCGTTGGCTATGCGCGCGGCTTTGGCTGGCGGGGCGGCTGTTGTCGTGCTGGCTGCAACGCCCTTACAGGCGCAAGTTTTGCCGCCCGCCAATGCCGTATCGCCACCGACGCGCGAGGAAATTGAGCGCGGTGTGGTGCAGGGCACGCTGGAGCAGGCGATCCAGCCGATTGCCGTGGATGAGGAAATTGAGCGCGCGCCTTGTGCGCTGGCCAGCCCGGAATTTGGCGACATTCGCCTGACCTTGAGCGATGTGACGTTCAGCGGCACCGAGGCCATTCCAGACGTCGATCTGTCGGGCAGCTGGGCCGATTTCAAGGGGCGCGACCTGCCGGTTGCCACCATCTGCGAAATCCGAGATCGCGCTGCGACGCAATTGCGCCGTGCGGGCTATCTGGCCGCTGTGCAGGTGCCGCCACAGTCGATTGAAGGCGGCAAGGTAAAGCTCGACGTGCTGCTGGCGCGGATGACAAAGGTTCAGATTCGCGGCGATGCGGGCGCGAATGAAGGCCTGCTGGCATCGTATCTTGACAAGCTGACCCAGGATCCGGTGTTCAACATCACGCGGGCCGAACGCTATCTGTTGCTGGCACGCGATATTCCGGGGCTGGAAGTGCGATTGGCATTGCGCCCATTAGAAGGCCGTCCGGGCGAGGTGCTTGGCGAAGTATCGGTCAATCGCGCGCCGTTTGTGGTCGATGCCAATATCCAGAATCTGGGCAGCCGTGCGGTCGGTCGCTGGGGCGGGTTGTTGCGCGCGCGCTTCAATGGCCTGACGGGCATGGGCGATCAGACGGTGGCCAGTATCTTCTCAACCGTTGATACCGATGAACAGCAAGTCGCAAATATCAGCCATTCGCTGTTTCTGGGCAGCGAGGGCTTTCAGCTATCGGGTGATTTCACCTATGCGTGGACCCGGCCAACGCTGGATTCCACTCAGCCGATTGATTCCACCACCTTGGTTGCGGGCCTGTCGGGGAGCTATCCGCTGATCCGCTCACAAGCCACCAATTTGACGCTGGCGGGTGGGTTTGAGCATGTGGAACAGGACGTCGATTTTGGTCCCGCGCCGCTGACGCGCGATACGCTGAACGTCGCCTGGGCGCGGATATCGTACAACACATTATCGGCGCGCAGCATTACCGGGCGCGACGGATTTTCGATTGCCGAGCCCAATTGGCGCTTTGCCGCCTATGCCGAATTGCGGCAGGGGCTGGACTTGC
>JBGSTI010000117.1:0-2340 GCA_041736605.1 Sphingomonadaceae bacterium | reverse complement strand
CCGCCGAACCGCGTCTGCGCCGGGGATCGCGGCTGGTGGCCATTGGCGGGCATTACGGCTTTGAACCCACCGATTATGCCGCAACCGCTGGCATCGCCAATGCCGCCGTTGCGAACCTGATCCGTCAGTTGAGCTGGGCCTTTGGCAAAGACGGCATAACCGCCCATCTGGTCGAGCCTGGTCCGGCGGATACCGACCGATTGCGTAATGTCGCCGCCGCCCGCGCCTAACGGGCCGGGCGGACGCTGGAGGCAGAACTCGACGAGATGCGCGCCGAATCTGCCATTGGAGCATTTGTGGACGCCAAGCAGGTGGCATGGGGCGTTGCGCAGCTGCTTGCGCCAGAAGCGGACGCCATGGCAGGCTCCACCATGTTCCTGGATGCCGGACGCCGCAGAGGTTTGCCCTGATGCCCGTGGCTCAACTCTATCTGGTCGCCTCCGAATATACGCCTGAAGCGATCGCGGCACTGCTCGCAGAGGCCAGCAGCTTCTACGCCGCAGCCCTTTATCCCGATATGGATGTGCCGCCGCTGGAGCGCGTGCGCATCTTCATCACCGATGTCGCGCCCGATCATTGGGCAACCGGCGGCAAACAGGTGAGCCAGGGCGGCGCACCCGCACCCTATTTCTCCTGCATTGCCATGAAGGGCCGCCCGCCAGAACGCATTCAGGCCATGATGGCAGGCTGGACCGAACTGATCGTCCGCCATCTCGGCTGCGAGTCCGCGTTGGTGCGCGGGCGCTTGATAGAGATTGAACCGGACCATTGGTTTATCGCTGGCACACCGGCCAGCGGCGTCCGCGCGGCAGAAATTGCGAAAAGGACCACGCAGGAGTAGAGCGAGAATGGCGACGGAACGAAGCTATCTGATGCAGCAATGGTATGTTGCGGCAACCACGCAAGAGGTCGGCGCCGAGACGTTGCTCCATCGCAAGTTACTGGGCACATCGGTTCTGCTTTACCGCGATGAAGCGGGGATTGCCGTCGCGATGCATGATCGCTGCCCGCACCGCTTTGCGCCGCTGTCGATGGGCAAGAAGGAAGCCAGCGAGATCATTTGTCCGTATCACGGGCTGCGTTTCAATACGGGTGGATTTTGTACACACAATCCGCACGGCAAAGGCGCGCTTCCGCCCAAGCCAGTTGTCCGCACCTTCCCGGTCGTCGAAAAGCACGGATTCTTGTGGATATGGATGGCCGAACAAGCCGCAGATCACGCCAGGCTGCCCGATTTCCCGGCGCTGGATGAAGGTCATGCCGAAGGCATTGGCCATACCTATATGCGCCTGCCAGTCAATTATCGCATGATCCTCGATAATGTGATGGACCTCAGCCACGTTGATCATGTTCATGGTGAAATCATTTCGACACGCGGCCAGCTTTCTCCGCTGATCCCCAAGCTTGAGGAAAGCGAAACCAGCGTTTCTGCCAGCTGGGAATGGCAGCAAACGCCGCCCATTCTGATCCTCAATCAATTTTTGCCGCGACCTGAAGATGCGGCTCGCCATTGGATCAAGGTTAGCTGGACTGTGCCGGGCAACATCCAGCTGTCACTTTTTTGTGCGCAGGATGATACGCCCGTTCTAGAGGGGCCGGGACAATTTGACTTGCACAGCGTCACACCCGAAGACGAAACGTCTACGCATTATTTCTTCTGTACGCGGCGCAATCACATTGAAGAAGATGCAGAATATAACGCCTTCAAGATCAAGGCGATGCACGATGCGTTCGAACAGGAAGACGGCGTTCTGATGATCGCCACTGAACGCGAAATGGGGGGTTCGGACTTTTTCGATCTTGGCCCGATGTTGCTTTCCAACGATCTCGCGGCGGTGAAGGTGCGTAAACGCCTGCGCGATATGGTCACGCAGGAACTGACATTCACAGGGAAAGCCGTGGTGGGAAGTGGTGCCGGCTAGAGGATTCGAACCCCTGGCCCCCTGATTACAAATCAGGTGCTCTACCAACTGAGCTAAGCCGGCCCGGTGCGCAGGTTGGGCCATAGGGCCAATATCCCGCACGAAAGCGAACTGCCTTTAGCGTCAAACTACGCCAAACGTCCAGCCCTCTGTTGCGGCCAAATCAGGATAGTTTTTATCGGCCAGTTGCGGCGGCTGCCAAAGGGGCTGGTGATGCTGCGCATCGGCAAGCCACGCGGCAGTGATCAGCGCGTCGGCCATATGGTCGGTAAAGGGTTCTGGCGGCAGCGCATGCACCATTGGTCGGCCCAGATGCACCAAAGCGTCATGCAGCGCGGGCAGCTCCCGAATTTTCGACTGGCCCTTGCGCAGGCCCGCATCGCGCGCGGCAATGGTGGTGTGGATTTCCACCAGCATC
>JBGSTI010000104.1:0-2746 GCA_041736605.1 Sphingomonadaceae bacterium | reverse complement strand
GATGCCCGGCGGCTTTGCGCGGCTTTCCTCGTCAGGCGATCTGCGCACCTCGCTGATGGGCAAGGGCGATCTGTCCGCCGATGTGTGCATTGTCGATGATCAGGCGGTGCCGCAAGACACACTGCTGGTTGATGGCGTTTCGCCCGCCATCCGGCGCAGCGGCGGCATTTTGGCCAGCCAGGCGGCGGATAACCTTTATTGGTTCAGCCGCTATGGCGAGCGCGCAGAAATGACCGTGCGGGTCATCCGCTGTCTGGTTGGCAGCCCGATTGATGTCGATGGCGGCACCGGGCGCGACGCGGCGACGATCCGGCGGCTGGTGGATATATTGGTGCAATGGGGCGCGATTGCCGCCGCCGATGCTGCGCCGGATTCAGAGCGGTCGGTGGTCGATCTGTGCGGTGCGGCTTTGGGCGAGAAACAACTTTATGGTGGGGTCGCCGCCCTGGTGCGGCGCAACCGTGATATCGGGCGCGGCCTGCGCGATCGGATGTCGACCGATTTCTGGCGCGTCGCCAATCGTCCGGTGCCCGGCTTTGATGCAGACAGCAGCGAATCGATCCTGAATGCCGCCAATGGCCTGATTGAACGGTTCAGCGCACTGGGCGGCCTCGCGGCGGAAAATATGGTGCGCAGCCCATCCTGGCGGTTTCTCGACATCGGACGGCGGTTGGAACGCGCGCTCAACACCTGCCGTCTGGCGCGGCAGTTCGCAGGCCGGGGGGCGCTGGCCGATGATCTGGGTGCGCTGCTGGACCTGTGCGACAGCCAGATAATCTATCGCACCCGATATCTCACTGTGCCGATGCCGTTCCCGGTGATCGATCTGGTGCTGCTGGATCCGCACAATCCGCGATCCTTGATGTTCCAGATTGTCCGCATCGAAAAGCATCTGGCGAACTTGCCGGTGCTGGTCGACAATGGCGTATCCGAACGGCCCTTGCGCGAAACCCGCGCCTTGTTGGCCGAATTGCAAAGCCATGAGGCAGCGGATGTGACGACGAAATGGGTGCAACAGGTTGAGACCCGGCTGCTGGCGCTATCTGATGCGGTGTCGCAGCGATATTTCCTGCAATTTGACAAGCCCGAACGATCCGCCCAGGAAAGCCTGCTGGCATGATCTATCAGGTCCGCCACCTTACCGAAATACGCTATGCCGCGATTGTTCGGCTCGCGCGCTTCAATGTGCGGCTGTTGCCTGCCGCGTGGCCGGGGCAAAGGCTGATCGAAAGTGCCTTGGACGTCAGTCCGGCCCCGGCGGCGATGGAAACGCGCAAGGGCCCGCATATCGTCAATATCAGCCGTATGGTGCTGACCGAACCCCTGTCGTCGCTGAAAATCGAAAGCCGTTTCACGATAGAGGTCGCGCCGCGCACCTTGCCATTGGCGGGCCTGTGCCCAACGCTGATTCAGGCGCGCAATGCCGTGCGGGCCAGCCGCGACCTGTCGGCTTTGGGGCCATCGCGCTATCTCTATCCCTCGCAGATTGTGCCTGTGAACCGGGAAATCGGCGAATGGGCCGCGCCATTCCTGATGCAAGGGACCAGCCTGATCGACTCGGCCACCGCGTTGATGCGCGCGATCCACAGCGAATTTACCTATGATGCCAAGGCCACCAAGGCCGATACGCCGACGCTGGAGGCGTTTCACAACCGCCACGGCGTGTGCCAGGATTTTGCCCATGTGATGATCGCGGCCTTGCGCGCCCATGGCCTGCCTGCCGCCTATGTCAGCGGTTATCTGCGCACCAATCCGCCGCCGGGCAAGGTGCGGCTGATCGGCGCGGATGCAATGCATGCCTGGGTCAATCTATGGTGCGGCGATGATCTGGGCTGGGTCGGTTTTGATCCCACCAACAAGATGCTGGCGGGCAGCGATCATATTTTTGTCGCGATGGGCCGCGATTATGCCGATGTCGCGCCGGTCGACGGTGTGTTTGTGGGCGGCGAGGGCCAGCAGATGCGCGTTGCCGTGGACGTGATGCCATTGGAAGGGCCGCTTTTGGCAAGTGCCTAAAACGACCCCGCAATCGTTAGTGTCAGGCCATTTTGTGGCACGGCATCGCCTGCTACCCTTTGTCGCCAATCCACCGCAATTCGCGCTTGGCCATCGGCGACTTTCAGCCGCAGCGATGCGCGAGGGCCAATATCCAGCCGCGCCGCATCATCCTGTCCGCCCGCCCATGCGCCTGCGCCGATATGCAGCGCCGGGCCGGAATTGCGCACAGTGACCGGCTTTTCAACCGTTACCTGCCCGTCGAAAAACGGCGTGGAATCGCGTCCATAAGCATAGCCTGCCTGTCCATAAATTTCCGCCTCTGCTCCGGCCGGCAGCGCAATGGGCGACAGGCGGGTGATGGCACCAACCACGGTCTGGTGCCGCGCACCCTTGGCCGATGCGGACAGATGCAGCCGTTGCTCGGCAAAGCCCGCCAGCGGCAGACCGGGCAATGGAACCGCCGACATGCCGCCTGTCAGCACTGGCCCATCGTCATCAATCGTGGCACGCACATAAGCGCGGGGATCATGGCGACTGGTCGGAGCAAGGCGATAGGCCAGAACGCTGCCTGCCTGCCGTCCGCCATATTGGCTTTGCCCTGCGGTGATGGCAGGCGCGCCGCCCCGCCGATAAAATCCCCATAGGTCCAGCGACCAGCGATCCTTTGATGCGCGCGTGGTGCGCGGCGCAGGTGCGGGCACATATCCCGCCACCCGGCCCGGAGCGCCCTGCAAGGCCATGGCGAGCG
>JBGSTI010000029.1:0-2906 GCA_041736605.1 Sphingomonadaceae bacterium | reverse complement strand
AATGACGACTCAATGATGGGTTACCTCCGCACTAAGCAAATGCAAGGACCATAAAAAAGGGCGGCTCTCGTTTACCGAAAGCCGCCCTTTTTGTTCAGGCCATTGGCCCCAGACCGTCAGTCCTTATGAAGCGACGGGGTGGGCGGTACCGGCTGGGGCGGGATGCCCGCATCATCTTCATGCACATCGATAATGCCGCGGCCAACATGGCTGCGATTGCGGCTGTAACCGAAATACACCAACAGTCCGACCACGGCCCAGCCGACAAACATCAGCTTGGTTTCATGGCCTAGGCTGTAAAACAGATACATACAGCCGATGATCGCCACCGGGGCCGTCAGCAGAATGGCTGGCGTGCGGAACGGACGCTTGCGATCGGGATCAGTGCGGCGCAGCACCAGAACCGCAATCGAAACCGCCGCAAAGGCGAACAGCGTTCCCGAGTTTGAAATGTCCGCCAGCTTGCCCACCGGGAAGAACGCGGCAAACAGCGCCACGAAAATGCCGGTCAGGATGGTGATGACGTGCGGGGTGTTGAACTTTGGATGGACCTTGGAAAACACTTCCGGCAACAGGCCGTCGCGGCTCATCACAAAGAAGATGCGGGTCTGGCCAAACATCATCATCAAGATCACCGAAGGCAGCGCCAGACCAGCAGCCAGACCGATCAGATTGCCGATTTGCGGCCAACCGATTTCGCGCAGAGTCCACGCCAAGGCTTCCTTGGAGCAGACCACGGCATCCTTGCCTTGAGCCGCCAGCAAAGCGCACTGGTCAGACAATTCCTTGCTGCCCGGTGCCAAAACTGCGCCACCAGCGCCCGATACCGGCTGAGCGCCGACCGAACCGATCACGCCTGCTGCCACCAGCAGATAGAAGATGGTGCAAATGGCCAGCGAACCGATCAGGCCGATGGGCATGTTGCGTTGCGGATTTTTGGTTTCCTCTGCCGCAGTCGACACGGCGTCAAAGCCCACATAAGCAAAGAAGATCGAGGCTGCTGCCGCCGAAACGCCGCCAAAGCCCAAGGGCGAGAATGGCTCAAAATTCTCCATATTCATCACTGGCACGGCCAGCACGACAAACAGGGTGAGCGCCGCAACCTTCACCGCCACCAAAATGGCGTTCACAAAGGCGCTTTCCTTGGTGCCGATAACCAGCAGCCACGTAACCAGCCCGGCAATCGCCATGGCAGGCAAGTTGATCAAGCCGCCATCATAGGGGCCAAGCACCAAAGTATCGGGTATATCGATGGCAAAGGCATTTTCTATGAGCCCGACAACATAGCCAGACCAGCCAACGGACACAGCACCCGCCGCCACCGCATATTCAAGGATCAGCGCCCAGCCCACCATCCAGGCGATCAGTTCGCCCATCACGGCATAGCTATAGGTATAGGCAGAGCCCGATACCGGGACCATCGCGGCCATTTCGGCATAGCACAAAGCCGCCACAGCGCAGACGAAACCGGCGATGACAAAGCTGAGCATCATGCCCGGCCCGGCCTTTTGCGCAGCCTCGGCGGTCAAAACGAAAATGCCGGTGCCGATCACGGCCCCGATGCCCAACATGGTAAGCTGAAACGCACCCAAGGTGCGCGTGAGCGACTTTTTCTCAGCCGTGGCCAAGATGGCGTCGAGTGGTTTGACGCGCCCGAATATCATAAGGTTCTTCCCTCCTTGAATCAGCGCAGGCGAAAATCCGCGCCAATCCGCTATTTCGAAGGGATGCAGCCTAATGGCTTTGCCATGATGCGCAACATTATTGTGCGTGCGCGGAATGATTGGCGGGGAGGGCTCAGCTTTGCGGGGCGGTCGGCTGATCAGGCACAAAGTCACTGTTGACCTCGGCCTGCTTTTCCTGTGCCATTTCAATCATCTCTTCGGCGTCAATGCGATCTTGTTCGATCACCTCAGGGGCGTCATCGTTGAGTGCGATTGCTTCTTCGGGCTTCAGGCACAATTCCGCCATCACGGGCAGGTGATCAGACCCCACATTGCGCAGCACCTTCACATCGCCGACGGTGAAATGCGGGGTGATGAACAGGTGATCCAGCGGCCAGCGAAAAATCGGCAAGGATGCGGGGAATGTAGCGTAAAAGCCCCGCCCGATGCGCGGATCGAGATAGCCGCCAATGCGTTTGAACATATGACTGGTGCGCGACCAGGCAACGTCGTTGAAATCCCCCATCGCCATAACGGGCAGATGCTGTGCCTCGGCATGGCGGGCAGCCAGCGCAATTTCGGCATCGCGTTCCTCGGTATCCTCACCGAATTGAGGCGGGCGGGGGTGCAGGCCGATATACTGAAATCGCCGCCCGGCGCGGGTGCGCATCAGCGCAAAGATTGAGGGAATGCCCTCTTCCACCAGATAGCAGATTTCCGCCGAATCGACCGGCAGCCGCGAATAAAAGGCAAGGCCATAAAGATTGTCGAGCGGCTCCAGCGTGCGGTGCGGATACTGGTCATGGATCGGTGCCATGGCATCAATCCAGGCCTGATCGGTTTCCAGCAGCAGCACGATATCCGGATCATGATCGCGGATCAGGCTTAACGTATCGGCATAGCGCCGGTTGGTTTGCAGCACGTTGAGGCTCAAGGCGGTAAAGCAATGATCGGCGCGATGCGCGGCGTCGATATCAATCATCGCCACTTCGGTTTTCACCCAGCGCGTGTAGGGCAGGATTCGGATGATCTGAAAAATTATCGATGCCAGCAGCGCCAATCCGACGACCAGCAGCAGAATTCCATCAAGGACAAACAGGCTGGCCAGCAGCGTCAGCCAGCACAAATTGGCGACCATATATCGCGGAAAATCCCAGACGCGCATCCACCAATACGGCGCGCGGATGCCTGACGCCAGCGTACCAAGGGAGAGCAGGGCAGCAAAGGCGACCACAAAAATCT
>JBGSTI010000518.1:0-3376 GCA_041736605.1 Sphingomonadaceae bacterium | reverse complement strand
GCGGGATCGCGCGCAATGGCAGGCCGCGCTGGATGAATTTGGCGCGCGCAGCGGCGG
The DNA here is from genome assembly GCA_041736605.1 of Sphingomonadaceae bacterium. Classification (GTDB taxonomy): domain Bacteria; phylum Pseudomonadota; class Alphaproteobacteria; order Sphingomonadales; family Sphingomonadaceae; genus JBGSTI01. The sequence goes on along the minus strand of JBGSTI010000518.1, from coordinate 3,319 downwards.
GCAATGCCATGTGTTGTTCAACAATGCCGGTGTCGCCTTTGGCGGGCCGGTTGGCGAGGCCAGACATGAAGAGCTGGACCTGCTGATCGATGTCAATTTGCGCGGCGTGGTCAATGGCGCGGTGATGGCGCTGCCCTTGCTCAAGGCCACGCCGGGCAGTTGCCTGCTCAACACCGCGTCCGCCTCGGCGCTGTATGGCATATCGGGCATGGCGGTCTATTCCGCGACCAAGTTCGCCGTGCGCGGCTTTACCGAGGCGTTGGACATTGAATGGGCCCCCATGGGGATCAAAGTCCGCTCGCTGATGCCTGGCTTTATCGATACGCCCCTGCTCCACGCCCCGCCCAGCGCCAACAGCAATGGCAGCATGCGCGATAGCGTGGTTCAATCGGGCATGGAATTTACGCCGGTGGAAACGGTGGCACAGATGGCTTGGGACGCGGTGCACGGCAAACCTGTCCATGTGCTGATAGGTAAAACCGCGCGCAAACTGGCCTTTGCCGCGCGCTATATGCCGGGGTCGATCCGTAAGAAGGCCATGGGGATTATGGCGAAGGGGTGAAGATATAAGCCCCTCCCTTCCAAGGGAGGGGTTGGGGTGGGTGCTGGCCTTTTTAACGAGACGTGAGATTACCCACCCCGCTGCGACTAACGAACAAGTTCGTAAGTCTCGCTGCCCCTCCCTTGGAAGGGAGGGGCGGAACACCTCAAATCCCGCCCAATGTTACTTCTTTGCCCGTCGCATTCAGCCCGGCCATCAAATCATCGCGGCACGCGGCCAATTGCTCTGCATCGGTCGAGCGAATAACAAAATTCGCGCCCACTCGGCCTTCACGGAAAAACGGATAACTGCCGATCTGGCACCCTTCATGCGCCTTTTCAGTGTCGCGCAGCAATGTGGCGACTTCGCTTTCGGCCACCCAGCAGCCCACTGTCTCGGCGATCAGCGGCGCACCGCCTTCCAATGATCCGGTCAACGCGTCCAGCATCCCGGCGGTGATCGCGGGAACACCGGCCATGATATAGATATTGCCATGCTGAATGCCCGGCGCGCCCGACATGCGATTGGGGATCAGCTCTGCCCCATCGGGCACCCGCGCCATGCGTAACCGCGCTTCATTCAGGCCGCCGCGCGTTTCATAATAGCCCTGCAAGATCGCGCGGGCTTCGGGATGGATCACCACGTCGACACCCAATGCCTGCGCAATCGCATCCACGGTAATGTCATCATGTGTCGGCCCGATGCCGCCGGTGGTGAACAGATAGTCGTTGCGGGCGCGCAGGATATTCACCGCCTCAACAATCGCGTCCATATCATCGGCGACCACCCGCACCTCTTTCAGGCGAATGCCCTGCACGTTCAGCCACGCGGCAATTTGGGCGATATTCTTGTCCTGCGTGCGGCCCGAGAGAATTTCGTCCCCGATGATGCACAGGGCGGCGGTATAGATGCGCGATGTTGTCATGCCCGTCTGCATAGCGACACAATCGATTCTCGCAAAGGCGAACAATCTGGTCTATGGCCGGTTCATGACCGAATATATGACTGTGACGCCCGATGAGGCATTGAAGGCCCGCGATGGCGTAATCAAACTGCATGGCGAGGATGGCTTTGCCGGTATGCGCAAGGCCGGGCGGCTGGCGGCTGACATTCTCGACGCGCTGGTGCCGCATGTGGTGCCCGGCGTATCGACCGAGGCGCTGGATGATATCGTTCGCGATATGACGCTGGCCGCAGGCGGCGTACCCGCCACCATGGGCTATCGCGGCTATACGCATAGCTGCTGCATCTCGATCAACCATGTTGTGTGCCACGGCATTCCATCGGACAAGACGCTGAAAGACGGCGATATCGTCAATATCGACGTTACCCCGCTGCTCGATGGCTGGCATGGCGATACCAGCCGCATGTTTCTGGTCGGCGATGTGCCGATCAAGGCGCGGCGTCTGGTGGACGTGACCTATGAATGCCTGATGCTGGGCATTGAAAAGGCCAAGCCCGGCGCACGGCTGGGCGATATTGGCGCGGCAATTCAGGCGCATGCCGAACGCCATCGTTATGGCGTGGTCCGCGATTTCTGCGGTCATGGTTTGGGCCGTCTGTTCCACGATTCGCCCGAAGTGGTGCATGCGGCGCGCGCGGGCACCGGGCCGGAACTGAAACCCGGCATGTTTTTCACCATCGAACCGATGATCAACACCGGCAAGGCTGCGGTCAAAATCCTTGAAGATGGCTGGACGGCGGTAACGCGCGACCGGTCTTTGTCGGCGCAGTTTGAACATTCGATCGGCATCACCGAAACCGGCTGCGAAATCTTTACCGCCAGTGCCAAGGGGCTGGATCGCCCGCCTTATTGACCATGGCCGCCGCTATCCGGGGACAGGGTCCGGACGGCGGCGCACCATTCTGGCAAGCTTCTTGCTCCACTCACACAACGCGCTTGCTGGGCCTTGGTCAGCCAAGCGCGGCAAAGCGCCAATGCTTGCCAAGCTGTCAGAAAACCCCCGCTGATGGCTGCCCTTTTCTGCGTCATTCTGCTGCCTAAAAACAAGGCAGACGCTGATTGCTTGCCTGTTTTTTAGGCAGCGATTGAAGCTGCGCAAGCGCGCCACAGTCGGCCTGCATGGGCAATTTCATCTGCCGGCCATAGCCCGTCATCATTATTGTAATTGAGCGCCTCCCTCTGAGTCCAAGGACTTAGCGCGATTCGCCTAGGGCCAATACAAAGGGGTGGCGTGTTAACACACGCTTTTCCACAGCAAAGCCTTGGCACCGGCCAATCAAATGCCGTGTTTGGCATAGTTCCTGCTACACCAACGCCAAGCCCGGACGGCAGGGACGCTTGCTGTCAAATTCCGGGCCATACAGGCTGCAGCCATGGAAGGGATCGACAGATCATGAAAAAGATCGAAGCCATCATCAAGCCGTTCAAACTGGATGAAGTGAAGGAAGCCCTGCACGAAGTGGGCGTTTCCGGCATCACCGTAACCGAAGCCAAGGGCTTTGGCCGGCAAAAGGGCCATACAGAGCTGTATCGCGGCGCTGAATATGTCGTCGATTTCCTGCCCAAGGTAAAACTGGAAGTCGTGGTGGACGATGCGCTGGCTGATCGTGTGGTCGAAGCCATTGCCTCTGCCGCGCAGACCGGCCGCATCGGCGATGGCAAGATTTTCGTGATCCCCGTGGAAACCGCGCTGCGCATCCGCACCGGAGAGCGCAACAGCGACGCGATCTGATCCACGCAAACACATTTCAAAAGCTTCAAACAAGGAAGGGTAGAAAATATGGCAACTGCTGCCGAGATCCTCAGTCAGATCA
>JBGSTI010000507.1:0-5633 GCA_041736605.1 Sphingomonadaceae bacterium | reverse complement strand
GTGCTGCCCTTTGGCGTGCGCACGCATGATGAACTGGGCATTCCCAAAGTGCCGGGTCAGGCCGACAGCGCACCGGGCAATTTCCGCCCGCTGCGCGTCGTTCTGATCACCACATTGATTTCCGCGACAGCCTTTGGCCTCTATTACGCCAATTACGTCAATGGTTGGCTGACGCTGGAAAACATGAACATTATCAGCGCACCGGAAGACATCACGCAACGTTCCTGATCAAGTAGCGGCATCATACCCGTCATAGACGTTGCAGCGGGCCACCGTATCGGGCTCATCGGGGTCGCGCTGATAAATCTGGCTCAGGTCACGCGCATCACGGACGTTGAACGACGCGGTGGTGTTGACCACGCGGGTACCGCCGGTGAAAACTTCGTCGACCAAAGGCTGATAATCATAGCTGACCTCGACAAAAATTACGGCATCATCTTCTAACGCCGTCACCTCTTCGCCGGCCTTGCCCATGCCGGGAAAATCATCCCCCGTGGCGCCGTCTCCAGCATTGCCATAGGTCGAATTATGCTGCTTTTTGCCCTTGCAGCGTTGCCAGTGAATCCACTGGCCGCCATCTTCATTCATTTCAAGGCTGGAAATGATCACGCGGCCATGTTCGTATAAATCGATGGACGAACCAGCCTGGATATTGGAACCCAGCAACAGATCGTTGATATCGCGTTCATAGATGCGGCGTTGCGCCAGCTGACTGGCTTCGCCAACACGCGAGGCGTTATCGGCGATTTGCAGCGCGGCCTGGCTGACTCGCATATTGACCAAGGCCAGATTGGCGGTTTCGGTGCCATATAGGCCAACGCCCATCAGCAATGGCAGGGACAGCGCAAATTCGGTCAAGGCAATGCCCGATTTATTGGCTGACAGGCGCGTCAACCATCCCGGCAAGCGGCCGTTTTCATAGCGGCTGATCATTCGCATGTTCCGATCTCCACTTGGTCTTCCTGTTCGCCATAGGGCTGGTTGCGCAGCACGGTGCTGGCTTCAACGGTTTCGGTTTCGGGCAGGCCGATCAATCCGGCCATCGGGAACAGCCTGTCATAAGTGGCGCGCGCCGTATAAAGCACCGCATCACGTGCGCCGCCATTGCCCGCTGCGCCCTGATCCGCGTCCCAGCTGCCATTGCCATTGGCGTCTTCAAACGGCTCGCCAGTTGAGCATTCCCCGTCATCATTGCTGTCGGTGAAATCCTCAGGGATGCCGACATCGGAAAAGTTGGTGTAGGACAGACGCTCAAATTCATAAGTGGCAGAGGGCGACACTTGCTGAAAAATGTCCTTCACGCGATTGTCGATGGTTGTGGCATTGCTGGTGCCATCTTCCAGCGTTGAATCGCGCGCGGCCTTTTGAATGGCCCCTTGCAGAATCGATGTGGAATACATTTTGTAACCCACGTCAAAAATGCCCATAATCGTAAGGATCAGCACCGGCGCGACAAAGCCGAACTCAACCAAAGTCGCGCCCTTGCGGCAGGTGGTCAACACCCGCCGCAAGGTGGATTGCACCCGCCCGATCATTGCGTCAGCCTCAATTCGGCAATCTGCGCTGCGATCTTCTGGAACGTTTCCGACAATTCGGTGGCATTTTCAGGGTCGAACGACTTGCCCGGATCAGCGCAGCTTTTGAAAGTGGCGTTCAGCGTGGTGTCGAAAGCGATCAGCCAGATAGTGATGTTCTTGCGCTTGATCGATTCGCACACGGCCAGCAGGCGAGCGTTGTGCAACGCCTCCAGGCTTTCTTCGGTCGTCATATTGCGGAAGGCGGGCAGGGCCGATCCTGTGCCCAAGATGCGTCCTTCCATTTGCTCAAAGCCATAGGCTGTATAGCTCTTGGTCCACACGTCGGCCTGGCCATCGGTCATGAACACGATATGGCGGCTGATCGGATCGCCATTTTCTGCCTCGGCATTATCATCACCAAAAATACCATTGGGTGAAATGAAGCGACCACCCCAGATCATGCCAATATCATGCATGGTGCCGCCATAGGGCTGAAGGCCGTTCACATAATTGACGAAGCTGGTGTTACGTGCAGTTGAATCGCCATCATATACCGCCAGTTTGCGGGCCTGTGTCGGGCATGATGTGGTTGTATCCCATTGATAGCCCGTATTGTCGCCTGCCTTGCTGCCAATCACACCCCAATGGGTGCCGATCGGTTGCGAATATTGTGAGTTCAAATCCTGCGTATAGATTTTGGACGAACCAAACATGTCGCGGAAATAGGCAACTTCGCGCCACATCGGTTTCCATTTTGTATTCGGGTCAGCTGCATCGGGAACATGATCGATGTCCATGTCATCCGCGCCTTCGGGAATGCCGCTTGAAAAATCACTGGTGGCAACAGTCGCAATTTCTTCGATACAGCCATTCCAATAGGACGTGCGAAATTCGCCCAGATCGCGCGATGGCACCGTGGCCTGCGACGTTGAGGTGGAGTTATAGAAATTTGAAACCGGCCAGGCTGTCGGCTTGTAATCCCAATGGTCAAACTGCGTCGACTCAGGCTGATCATAGGTAATGTTATCGGTCAGATAGCAGTAATAATAGCTGACTTTCTTGACCTTATCCCAATAGACCGTACGAGCGGTGGTAACAGTTTTTTTGTAGCCATTTACCTTTGTCCCTGCATAGGAATTGCAAGAGCTTAACGTCAGCACATAGCCCGGTTTTGGCTGATATTCGGCGCTGGTTTGGGTCCAATATTCGGCAGGCGTGGTCGTGAATTTTGCTTCACGCGATTGATAGACTGCCGTTTCGCCAGAGGTGCCACCGCGCACATATTCGCTGGGGATCACACGGCCGACATTGACCGTCGACGTATAGGGCATGAACCCATAGCGAATGCGCGATGTGGACGCCGCAGCATCCTGCACCGTGTCATAAAATTCAAACGTGGCATCCTGCAGCGCCTTCATGCGCGTGACGCCTTCGTCAGTCAGCGTGGTCATCGAACCTGTGGTGTCGAGCACGAACATCACGTCAACGTTCGCAACGCTCAATTCCGCGGTGCAATTGACAGTGAAGGCCAGTTCCTCCTGCCCGAAAATGCCCATGACCGACGTCGGCATGGTCACGCTGGCGGTGCCTTCGACGTTATTTTCGTCATCGGCTGACAAATCAAAGCTCAGATCCTCTGTGGCATATTGGCCATCACGGAAATTGCTCTCAAAAAAGTCGGTGGCTTTGGTTTCGATCTCGGTCGGGATCACGCCGCCGACAGCCACTTGCTCGGCCAACATCTTGCGGGCGGCAAGCGAGCCGGAATCGCAGGCCTGTTGCAGACGTGTCTTGACCATGTAACCGCGGCTGATATCAACGCCGCTGCCGATCATAGCGGCCATCGGCACCATGCCGGCGGCGACCATCGCGGCAGTGTTACCCGCCTTGTTGGCCAAAAGACGCCGGATCAGACCGCGACCGGACTGTTCACAATTCGCCGTTTTCGGGGCTTTCGCAGGTGTTTTGCGGTATATCATGATCAGTGGACCTAATGGTTGTGGCAAAAATTCTCATCTACGCCATAGCGCCGACAGGTAACGGACCTTTGTAGGAGCGTGGTAAAAATGCCATTAAGCCAAGTTGGTAATATGCATTTACATGGTCAGGTGGCGTTGCAGAGGCTGCTGGGCGATTCGCCGCCGGTGCTGCGGTTGGCGCTGGCCTATGCCCCGCGCGATCAGCGTTTGATCAGCGCCGCTGTGCTGGCTTTAGACCTGCGGCTGGCCCAGATGGTACGCAGCGCGCGGGAGCCCATGCTGGCGCAGATCCGCCTTGCCTGGTGGCGTGATGCCCTGAATGGCAAACATGATGACGCCAGAGGCGATGCCGTGCTGGATGGCCTGCGCGCGTGCAGTTTGAACGAAGTTCAGAGCAAGATTTTACGTGATCTGGTTGACGCATGGGAAACCATGCTGGTTCACGCCGATGTACAGGCAGATCATTACGCCTTGTGCGCACAGCGCGGCGCAATATTTCGGCTATTTGTTCCAGAAGGCCAGGGCGAGGCGACGCTTGATGCGGCAGGTGCCTATTGGGCGGCATGGGATTTCTGGCGGCATAGCGCCGATTTGGAGGAGGCCGCCGCCTGGCTGGCTGTTGCAAAGATTGGCGCGCAATCCTGGCCTGCTTTGCCGCGCAAGGCACGGTTGGCGGCGATCTTGCGCGGGCTAGCTCGCAATGACATACAGGTAGGCAGACCCATGACGCTGGAGCGTCCGGGCACATTGATGCGCATCATCCGGATCGGCTTGATCGGGCGATAGCGCGAAACAAAAGGAGGCGGCATGAACCGGTTTCTGCTCGGCGCTTTCGGCGCGTTGTTGCTGTTCGCTGCCGGACTGTTCTGGTTTCAGGGCCGCGCTACGCAAGAGGCGATAGACGCCCCGCCACCGCCCGAACCCGAACTGCCCGTGGAACCGGTGCTGCCCGTCGTCGACACCAAAGGACTACGCGGTCCAGCGCCGCCCGAAGCCACCGAACGCAGCCGTGAACAGCGCCGCTTTGATCGGCAGGACCGCAATGGCGATGGCATCATCAGCCGCGTCGAAATGATGAGCAACCGCACCGCCGCGTTCAAGAAAATCGACACCGATGGCAATAATCTGCTGACATTCGAGGAATGGGCAGTGACTACCTCGGCTCGCTTTGCTGGTGCAGACCGTAATCGTGACGGGCAATTGAGCCGTGATGAGTTCGCGACCACCAAGCCCAAGCCGAAAAGGCCGGGTAAATGTGATTGCTAGACGTTAAACCCCAGCCATCGCGATCCATGCGCCGAAATTCTCACGCGCGCGCGCCGTTACCGCTTCCTTGCGCTGTTTCTTGTGCACATGATCATCAAGCGGGCGGAACAGGCCGAAATTGACATTCATCGGCTGGAAAGTCTCGGCAATTGCATCGCCGCTCACATGGCTGTGCAACGCGCCCAAGGCCGTGTCATTGCCGGGCAAGGTCAGCTCACCACCGCCCAGTTCCGCCGCCCACATCAGGCCTGTGAGCAAGCCGATGGCGGCGCTTTCAACATAGCCTTCGCAGCCGGTAATCTGCCCTGCAAAGCGGATATGCGGCGCGCCTTTCAGCCGCAATTGCCGATCCAGCACGGCGGGCGAATTGATAAACGTATTGCGATGCAGCCCGCCCAACCGGGCAAACTCAGCCTGCTCTAAACCGGGTATCGTGCGGAACAATTCGACCTGTGCATGATGTTTCAGCTTGGTCTGAAAACCCACCATGTTCCACAAAGTGCCCAGCTTGTTATCCTGACGCAGCTGCACCACTGCATAGGGCCAGCGCCCGGTGCGCGGATTATCCAGTCCCACCGGTTTCATGGGGCCAAAGCGCAGCGTTTCGCGTCCGCGCTCGGCCATCACTTCGATGGGCATGCACCCTTCGAAATAGGGTGTGTCTTTTTCCCACTGTTTGAACTCGGTCTTGTCGCCGCTCATCAGGCCATCGATGAAAGCGTAATATTGGTCCTTGTCCATCGGGCAGTTGATATAATCTTTGCCGTCGCCCTCTGGCCCCACCTTGTCCCAGCGGCTGGCCATCCAGCAGATATCCATATCGATACTATGGCGATGGACGATGGGGGCAATGGCATCAAAAAACGCAAGG
>JBGSTI010000489.1:0-3391 GCA_041736605.1 Sphingomonadaceae bacterium | reverse complement strand
TGCAAAAAGCGCAGCAGCTTGACTTGCAAATGCAGCTGCATCTCGCAAATTCCATCGAGAAACAAAGTACCGCCCTGCGCCGCCTGAACGGCGCCTACCCGGTCGCTGACTGCGCCGGTGAACGACCCTTTCAAATGGCCGAACAGTTCGGATTCCAGCAGATCTTCGGGGATCGCACCGCAATTGATGGCCACGAATGGCTTGGCGGCGCGGGGGCCGGAGCGGTGGATGGCTTCCGCCGCCACTTCCTTGCCCGTGCCGCTTTCGCCGGTGATGAACACGGTGGCGCGCGAACGGGCGACGCTGCCAATCTGGCGATAAACGGCCTGCATCGGCGGGGAAATGCCGATAAAGCCCTGAAAGCCCTCGGCAGTCGGTTCGGGGGCATCGGGCTGTTTGCTGACCTGCAACGCGGCGGTCATGGTCTTGACCAGGCGGGGGCCGGATAGCGGCTTGACCAGAAAATCGAACGCGCCCAGCCGCATCGCTTCAATCGCGCGGTTGATCGATCCATCGGCGGTGGCGACCACGACGGGGCAGTTGGCGGCAATATCGGGATGGCTGGTCAATAGCGTCAGCCCGTCCATATCGGGCAATTGAATATCGAGCAGAATGGCGCGGATGACAGCACGATGCTTGGCCAGCGCCGTCAAAGCATCGGCGGCATTATCCACCATCAGGCAGTCCATGCCTGCCTGTTCCAGATGCGCGGCATAGGCCAATGACAGCGACGACATATCCTCGACGATCAGCACCACGGGCCGGGTTGTGGACACAGCATCAGCCATGAACGCCACCATGAACGTTATGGGGCTTTGCCTGTGCCCAGTGATGATAGTCGTTGCGCGTCATGCCTGTCCCTTGCGGCGGAATTGATTGCAACGACCAATGCGAAGACCGTGCCAATTGCATTAAAGCGCCGTTTCGCGGGGCTTTGATGGCAAAGGGCATGGCCAGATTCGCATTTTGCAAGCCTTGCCATTGCACTTTGCAACAGATGCCCTTTGCAAATTGCTAATCTGTCGCCTGCGGGTTTTGCGTATTGCGACCATTACCCGCTCTAAACGTGGCTTTTTGCATATTGGCACGGCCCTTGCTGACCATGGGGGCAAGTGCGCTGCCATCCGGGCCGCGCCAATGCATATAGGTAAGCGACACGATATGATGACGGGTTTCGGCAAATCACGGCGCATGGCGGCGATGGTCAGCCTGATGGCGATCAGCCTGTCGGGCTGTGCCAGCATGGCAACGCCAGGTAACTTACAGCATAGCATCTATGCCGCGCAGCAGCGCCCCTATGCGCATGTGCCCGATGGCCCCGGTCATGACATGGCTGATCATGATCCGCGCCATAATGTGCTGCCCGCTTGCGCTATGGCGACGGTGCCCGATGCTGTTGCCCAGCGCCGGTTTGTAGCGCCATCGGCCATGGCGGCGCATCCCGACATATTGACCAATGGGGACCGGCTGCGCTTGGCCGTTGCGGGCGATACAGCGGTGCTGACCGGCACCTATGTGGTTGCTGCCGATGGCCATATCGTGCTGCCCGGCGGTCTGCGCGTGGCGGCAAGTGCCCGTGCCCTGTCGGACGTTGAGCGTGATATTGCCGAGCAACTGGTATCGCGCGGGTTGGTGCGCCGCCTGTCAAACAATGTTCGCCTGCAACAGGTGGAGCTTTCGGGCATTACCGTTGCGGTATCGGGCGCGGTTTTTGAGGGCGGTACCATCCGCGTTGGCGAACGCCCGGCAGAGGTGCGCACGCTGAATCTGTCGAATATTGTTTCGGGCGATCTCAACACCGGTCGCACGCTCACCAGTGCCCTGCGCAATGCAGGCGGGGTGCGCCCCGATGCCGATGTGCGCGCCGTCTATGTGTTACGCGGCAGCCAATGGACGCAGGTTGATCTGTCGGGTGCCGTCGATGGCGCGCCGGTGGATGACATCGCGCTGATGCCCGGCGATCAGGTGATCGTGCCCAGCATCGGTTGCTTGCAGGACAAGCTGGTGCGCCCGTCGCCCATCACCGCGCCGGGCATCCGCGTGTTTATTTCCAGCCTGTCACGCCCCGCCGCGGCCAATTCGACCGCCGGGATTAACAAGGATGCGACCAGCCTGCCTTATGGCACGCGGTTCAGCCAGGCGCTGTTTGCGTCAAACTGTGTGGGCGGTTCGGCGATGAATGCGGGCCGTTCGGTGGTGCTGTTTTCGCGCAATCCGATCAACGGCCAGTCGATTGTGATCGAACGCTCGGTCGAAAGGCTGATGCGCGATGCGGATCGCGATGCCTATGATCCCTTTCTGATGCCCGGCGATGCCATTGCCTGTTATGACAGCGCGGCGATGAACCTGCGCGATGTGGTGTCGGTGATCAGCGAAACGGTGACGCCGTTCGTTCTCTTCCGCAATGCGAGCCGCCCATGAAACACGCGCCCATCCTGCCCGGCGATGCTGTGCCCGCGCCCGACGATGTTGTGCTGGATAATGCCAAGCCGCGCCGCCTTGTCCGCCTGTGGCAGGTGGTGCGCGATGGCCTGCCTTCGACGCATCGCTATCGCCGCTATGTGTTCACGCTGGCCCCGCCGCTGCTGGGCATTTGGGGGCTGACCATTGCCTATCTGATGCTGGCACCGCCCAGCTATGACAGCCGCTTTACGCTGATCCTGCCGGGTACCGGCGCGGGCAGTTCGCTCAATCTGGAAAGTATCGGTCAGGCGCAAAACAGCGCGTCTTCGGCATTTTCCAGCCCTGCGTTGAGCCCCACCGAAAATTACAAGCGCCTGCTGATGGCCGATGTCATCCTGCGCCGTGCTGCCAAATCGATTGGCGAAAATGGCGATGGTTTTCCCGCGCCCGATATCAAGCTGGTCGATCAGACCAATTTGATCGAAGTGACGATCAGCGCGGGCAGCGCAGATCAGGCGCATAAGCGATCCGAAGCCTTGCGCGCCGCGTTTCTGGCGCAGCTCGATGTGCTGCGCGGCGATGAAGCGGCCAAGCGCGAACTGTCGGACGCCAAGCATCTGAAAGAGCTGGAAGCCAAGGTGCAAGAGACGCAGCGCAAGCTGATCGATTTTCAGGCCAAGCATGGGCTTGTCTCGCTCGACCAGTTCAACGGCCGCATCGCCGAAATTGACCAATTGCGCGAAAAAGAGCGCGAGGCGCGCACTATGCTGCGTCAGCAATCGGCAGAGGCATCGCGTTTTTCGGGCACATTGGCCATCGGCCCGCGCGGGGCCAATACCAGCCTGAAGCTGCGTTCCGATCCGCAATTTCAGCAATTGGCCAGCCGCTATGCCGCATTGGATAGCGAGGCCGAGGAAATGGGCGCCACTTTGGGTGAGGCGCATGGTGACATGGCCGCAGCGGCCAGCGAGCGGGATGCACTGCGCAG
>JBGSTI010000393.1:0-7698 GCA_041736605.1 Sphingomonadaceae bacterium | reverse complement strand
GTGATTGTGGGTGTGTACCGTGATGGATTTATTCATGCGGGTAATTTTGCCTATATGGCGATTTTGTCGCTCTTCCCGTTTTTCATTACCGCCGCTGCCTTGCTCTCGCTTTTTGGCCAATCGGCCTATGGCGATGATGCGGCCAGCGTGTTTCTGGCTACGCTGCCTGCCAATGTTGCTGCTGCTGTCAAAGGGCCATTGGTCGAGGTGATGAATGCGCGCACCGGGCCGCTTTTGTGGTTTGGCGGGCTGGTGGGTCTATGGACCGTGGGCAGTTTGATCGAAACCATCCGCGATATCTTGCGCCGCGCCTATGGCACGGTGGCGGGACGCGCCTTTTGGCAATATCGGTTGGGCGCGATTGGCATCATCCTGATCTCGGTGATCCTGTTGCTGGCATCGTTCAGCCTCAACGTGCTGATTACCGGGATTGAGCAGGCGATTGACCTGATCCTGCCGCAATTCAGCCGCTGGATCGACAGGCTGGCCTTGTCGCGCTTTGTGCCTGCTTTGGGCCTGTTTCTGGCCATGTACCTGTTGTTCCTCACGCTCACGCCCGGTCGTTACCGCGCGCGCCACTATCCCAAATGGCCCGGCGCGCTATTGGTAGCCAGCTGGTGGATCGGGGTGACGCTATTGCTGCCTGTGGCTTTGCGCTATTTGGCGCCCTATGATCTGACCTATGGCAGCATGGCCGGTGTGATGATCGTGCTGTTCTTTTTCTGGCTTGTCGGGCTGGGTGTGGTTATTGGCGCCGAATTGAACGCGGCGCTGGCCGCAACGCCAGAGGAACGCGACGTCATTGGCCAAGGCGATGACCGTGCGCAACAGAAGGGATTTTGAGCAGACATGACCGCAACGGGATTGATGGCAGGCAAACGGGGCCTGATCATGGGGCTGGCCAATGACAAGTCGCTGGCCTGGGGCATTGCCAAGCAATTGGCTGCACAGGGTGCGGACCTTGCGTTCACCTATCTGGGCGAAGCCTTGGAAAAGCGCGTACGCCCGCTTGCCGCCGAACTGGGTAGCGATTTCTGTATGCCGTGCGATGTGGGCGATATGGCCAGCATTGATGCCGCCTTTGCCCAGATCAAGGACAAATGGGGTGGGATCGATTTCGTCGTGCACGCCATCGGCTATTCCGACAAGAACGAGCTGCGCGGCAAATATCTCGACACCAGCCTCGATAATTTCCTGATGACCATGAACATTTCGGCCTATTCGCTGGTTGCCGTCAGCCGTGCGGCCTATCCGCTGATGAAAGCGGGCGGCAGCATTTTGACGTTGAGCTATTATGGCGCGGCCAAGGTGATCCCGCATTATAATGTCATGGGCGTGGCCAAGGCGGCGCTTGAAAGCAGCGTCAAATATCTGGCGAACGATCTTGGCCCCGAAGGCATTCGCGTCAATGCGATCTCGGCCGGGCCGATCAAGACCTTGGCGGCCAGCGGCATTGGCGATTTCCGCTATATCCTGAAATGGAACGAGCTCAACGCGCCGCTGCGCCGCAATGTCACCATCGATGATGTTGGCGGCGCAGGCCTGTATCTGCTGTCCGATCTGGCGAGCGGCGTCACCGGCGAAATCCATTATGTTGATGCTGGTTACAACAGCATCGGCATGAAACAGGAAGACGCGCCCGATATCGCTTTGGCCTAAGTCGATGGACATTGCCGAAGCCAAAGACGATGATCTGCCCGCCATTCAGGCGTTGCAGGCCGCTGCGTTCGAGGCCAGCGACTATGGCCATCAGGGGGAGGCCGATCTGGTCGCCGAACTGATCGAGGATGGCGACGTGGTGCTCAGCCTGTGCGCATGGGACAAGGGCCAATTGATCGGCCACGCGCTGTTCAGCCGGATGAAAGTGAGCGCCGATGGCCGCGCCCTCAATGCCGTGGGTCTTGGCCCCGTGGCGACTGCGCCCAAGCATCAAGGGCGTTGCGTGGCGGCGGCCTTGATCGAGCATGGCCATCAGATGCTCATGCGGCAGGGCGTGGAGATTGCGTTCGTGCTGGGCGATCCGGGATACTATCCGCGTTTCGGCTATAGCGCCGATCTTGCCGCGCGCTTTACCTGCGCCTATGCGTGCGAGGCGTTGATGGCCCGGTTTCTTCAGCCCGGCCTTGATGTGCCCGCGCGCGGCAAGGCCCGCTATGCCCCCGCTTTTGACCGGATGGATTGACGTTAGATGAGCTTCAACACTTTTGGCCGCGTGCTTCGCTTTACCACTTGGGGGGAGAGCCATGGGCCTGCCTTGGGCGCGGTGGTTGATGGCTGCCCGCCGGGGCTGGGCCTGTCTGAAGCGGATATTCAGCCCTTCCTCGACAAGCGCCGTCCGGGGCAGAGCAAGTTTACCACGCAGCGGCAAGAGCCCGATCAGGTGCGCATCCTGTCGGGCGTGTTTGAAGGGCGGACCACGGGCACGCCGATCAGCCTGATGATCGACAATGTCGATCAGCGGTCAAAGGATTATGGCGATGTCGCCAAGGCCTATCGCCCCGGCCATGCTGATTATGCCTATGACGCCAAATATGGCTTTCGCGACTATCGCGGGGGCGGGCGGTCTTCGGCGCGCGAAACGGCGGCGCGGGTGGCGGCGGGCGCGGTGGCGCGGCTGATCATGCCCGATGTGCATATCCATGCCTGGGTCAGCGAAATTGGCGGGGATGCCATCAATCCCGATAATTTCGATCTCGACGAAATCGATCGCAACCCGTTTTTCTGCCCCGATGCCGCCGCCGCGATGCGTTGGGAAAAACTTGTCGATGATGCGCGGAAAGCAGGATCGTCGCTGGGCGCGGTCGTTGAATGCTCGGCCACGGGTGTGCCCGCCGGATGGGGCGCGCCTTTGTACGCGAAGCTGGATAGCGAGCTGGCCGCGGCCATGATGTCGATCAACGCCGTCAAAGGCGTCGAAATTGGCGCGGGCTTTGCTGCCGCGCGGTTGACCGGCGAAAGCAATGCCGATCCGATGCGTCCGGCCAGTGAGGGCAGCAACACGCCGCAATTCCTCGCCAATAATGCGGGCGGAATCGCAGGCGGCATTTCGACCGGCCAGCCGATCCTGGTGCGCGTGGCGTTCAAGCCGACCAGCTCTATTCTGACGCCAGTGGAAACCATCACCCGCGAAGGCACAGCCACTGAATTGATGACCAAGGGCCGCCATGATCCCTGTGTCGGCATTCGCGGCGTTCCAGTGGTTGAGGCGATGATGGCGTTGGTGCTGGCCGATCAGAAGCTGCTGCATCGGGCGCAGTGCGGTTGAGATGCATGTACCCCGGCGCATGCCGGGGTCCATTTCTGTGCTATAGCTTGAGCAATGCGCTGCGACGCTCTGGGCCCCGGCTTTCGCCGGGGTACAGGTTTATGCACAAGCAGATGACGCCCCCGAATTTTTGTGCCACACCCGCGCAATAATCTGAAATTGCACTGGGGACGAGCATCTATGGACCGGCGTTTGACATGGTATATTCTGGCCGGGATGCTGCTGGGCGTCATTGTGGGGCAGGCGCTGCACGCGGGCGTTGATCCGGCGGTGGTCAAGGAAAGCATCGCACCGTGGCTGAAGCTGCTGTCAGACATTTTCCTTAATCTTATCAAGCTTCTGGTTGCGCCTTTGGTGCTGTCCACCATCGTTGTTGGCATCGCGCATATGGGCGATAGCGCGGCGTTGGGCCGCATCGGTTTTCGCGCGATTACCTGGTTCATCATCGCCAGTCTGATCTCGATTGGCCTGGGTCTGATCATGGTCAATCTGTTCCAGCCGGGCGTCGGTGCGCCGATCCCCGAAGCGGCGGATGCGGCCAAGACCTTGGGCGAGGTCAAGTCCTTGAAGCCCACTGAGTTCATCCTGTCGATCTTCCCCAAAAACGCTTTTGAGGCGATGGCGACCAACAATATTCTGCAAATTCTGGTCTTCTCGATCTTTGCGGGCGTAGCACTGTCGGCGATCGGCGAAAAGGGCGCGCCCTTGGTGCGCGGCGCCGATGCGCTGGCCGAAATGATGTTGCAGATTACCGGCTATGTGATGCGCTATGCGCCCATCGCGGTGTTCGGTGCGATTGCCAATGTGGTGGCGGCCAGCGGCCTCGATATCCTCAAAACCTATCTGGAATTGCTGGTCGAATTCTACCTGTCGCTGGTGCTGCTGTGGATCATCCTGCTCAGCGTCGGGGCGATTTCCCTGCGCGGACGCATTTTCACGCTGATCCGCTATATCCGCGAGCCATTGCTGATCGCCTTCTCCACCGCCTCATCCGAAGCCGCTTTGCCCAAAATGTTTGAGCAGTTGGACCGGTTCGGCGTGCCGCGCCGGATTTCGGGCTTCATGCTGCCCTTGGGTTATAGCTTCAACCTTGATGGCTCGATGATGTATATGAGCTTTGCAACGATCTTTATCGCGCAGGCCTATGGCATTGATCTGCCGATTGCGACGCAGATACTCATCCTGCTGACGCTGATGATCTCGTCCAAGGGAATTGCCGCCGTGCCGCGCGCCAGCTTGGTGGTGATTACCGGCACGCTCGCGATGTTTGGCCTGCCGGTCGAAGGCGTGGCGATCATTCTGGCGATTGACCAGTTTCTGGATATGGGCCGCACTGCCACCAATGTGGTGGGCAATGCGGTGGCAACATCGGTCATCACCAAATGGGAAGGCAAGCTGGAGGTGGAAGAGCCCGAATTTGTCGAGCATCCCCACGCACCGGCGCATACGGTGCATGATGGCGCACGCGGGCTGGATCTGGCGCCGGATATGGTGGAGGATGCGCGGACGACGAAGCCTTGAGCCTGCTGTACTCCGGCGCAGGCCGGAGTGGTGGCGGTTGAAAAGCCAATGTCGCGTTATATCGCCACCGCTCCGGCCTACGCCGGAGCACGATAGTCGTTAGGTTGTACCCCGACGAAAGTCGGGGCCCAATGGTTCGGTTGTTGAGGTTTAACGATAGGGCAGAGCTGGACCCCGGCGTTCGCCGGGGTACGTGCTAGTAATCAGCCCTCGGCCACGTCCTCATCATCCGCCAGATCCTGCGCCACTTTGGGATCGCGCAGCAACTTTTCGATCTTGCCCGCCTCGTCAAAGCTTTGATCGGGCAGGAATTTAAGCCGCGCCGCATATTTCAGGCGGACGCGCGACGCCACTTCCTTTTGCAGGAAGGCGGTGTTGGTGCGCAGCGCCTTGAGCACTTTTTCCTCGTCCGCGCCCAGCAACGGCTTCACGAACACTGCGGCGTGGCGCAGATCGGGGGACATGCGCACTTCGGTGATGCTCACCAGATGGGCGGTCAGCACATCATCATGCACATCGCCGCGCATCAGCAGTTCCGACAGGATGTGGCGCACCTGCTCGCCCACGCGCAGCAGGCGAACAGACCGGCCTTCGGTGGTTTCAGCCTGGCGTGCCATTATTCAGCCGTAAGCCAGCCTTCGCGCTGGCCTACTTCCCATAAAGAACCCTCGACTCGCTTCATTTTAAACACCCGCGACGGCTGATAGTCGTCTTTCGGTAGAATCAGAGAAGCGCCATCCACTTTGCAAATCAAAACGATATCACTTCCGTCATGTTGGTCCGTGATACGCACACTATCGTCTAACCACTCGATCACGGGCGATTGGACATTTCCGAAATCCGAAAACAAGACTTCGACGAAATCCGGATTAGCTCTAAGCCGGACTCCGATCGATATCTCATTCTCAGGCGCACGAAATACATAGTCACCGATGCAAGTATGCGCTTCGGGACTACCCAATGCCATGGCTAGCAAAAGTGAAATCAAAGGTTAGGTTCCAATCAAGTTACAGCGTGCGGACGCGCTCTTCGACTTCGAAGGTTTCCAGCATGTCGCCCGGTTTGATGTCGTTGGTATCCTGAAGCACCACACCGCATTCGAGGCCCGCGCGAACTTCGGCAACATCGTCCTTGAACCGGCGCAGCGAGGCGATGGTGGTTTTGGAGATGATGACATCGTCGCGGGTGACGCGGGCGTAAAGCCCCTTGCGGATAAAGCCTTCGGTGACCAGCAAACCAGCCGCCTTGTCCTTTTTGCCTGCCGAGAAGATATCCTTGATCTCGGCGCGGCCAACCACGGTTTCGATGCGTTCGGGGCCAAGCTCGCCCGCCATCTCGCCCTTGATGTCTTCAAGCAGGTCATAGATCACGTCAAAGAACTTGAAGCGCACCTTTTCGCGTTCGCCCACTTCGCGCGCCTTGGCATTGGCGCGCACATTGAAGCCGATGATCGGCGCATTGCTGGCGCGGGCCAAGGTGATATCACTTTCGGTAATCGCGCCAACCCCGGCGTGCAAAATGCGCACCTTGATCTCGTCGGTCGAAATGCGGTTGAGCGAATTGACGATGGCTTCGGTTGACCCCTGCACATCGGCGCGCACCACCACCGGATATTCGATGGCACGGTTGGCGGCCATGGCCGAGAACATGTTCTCGACGCTGACCGGCGCCGTCGTGGTGCGCTTTTCAAGCGCCTTTTGCGCACGATAGGTGGCCACTTCGCGGGCGCGGCTTTCATCGGCCACTACCGTAAGCTTGTCACCAGCGCGCGGAACGCCCGACAGGCCCAGGATTTCGACCGGAACCGAAGGCCCGGCTTCCTTGACCTGCTGGCCCTTGTCGTTGATCAGCGCGCGGACCTTGCCGGTTTCCTGGCCGACAACGAACACGTCGCCACGCTTCAGCGTGCCACGCTCGATCAATACTGTGGCAACAGCGCCGCGGCCCTTGTCCAGCTTGGCCTCGATCACCGTTGCATCGGCATCGCGATCCGGATTGGCACGCAGTTCGAGCAATTCGGCCTGCAACATGATCTTTTCAATCAGGTCATCCAGACCAGTTTTCTTGAGCGCCGATACTTCGACATCCTGCACGTCGCCGCCCATCGCCTCGACCACGACTTCGTGTTCGAGCAGACGTTCGCGCACGCGCTGCGGATTGGCGGAGTCCAGATCGACCTTGTTGATCGCCACGATCATCGGCACGCCCGCCGCCTTGGTATGGCGGATGGCCTCGATCGATTGCGGCATCAGGCCGTCATTGGCCGCCACTACCAGAATGACGATATCGGTGACATTAGCACCGCGCGCGCGCATTTCGGTAAAGGCTTCATGGCCCGGCGTATCCAGGAAGGTCAGGGTGTGGCCCTGCTTGGTCTTTACCTGATAGGCGCCGATATGCTGGGTAATGCCGCCCGCTTCGCCAGCGACCACATCGGTGCCGCGCAGGGCATCGAGCAGGCTGGTCTTGCCATGATCGACATGGCCCATGATGGTGACCACCGGCGAACGCGGTTTCAGCGTTTCTTCGGCGTCGACATCGGCAGTGGCATCGATTTCCACGTCGTCATCCGACACGCGGGTGATGCGGTGGCCAAATTCCTCGACCAGCAGTTCGGCGGTGTCCTGATCAATGGCTTCGTTGACGGTAACCATCACGCCCATTTTGAACAGCGATTTGACGAGATCTGCGCCCTTTTCCGCCATGCGGTTGGCCAGTTCCTGTATCGTGATCGCTTCGGGCACCACAACATCGCGGACTTGCTTTTCGCGGGTCTGCTGGCCACGGCCACCAAAGTGCGCGCGGCGTTCCTTTTCACGGGCGCGTTTCAGCGCGGCAAGGCTGCGGGCGCGCGCGCCTTCATCTTCGTTGAGCGCGCGATTGACGGTCAGCTTGCCCGCCTGGCGGCGTTC
>JBGSTI010000389.1:0-8872 GCA_041736605.1 Sphingomonadaceae bacterium | reverse complement strand
AACGGCCTGAACGCCCCGGTGAAAGCCGGGGCGTTTTTTTAGGGTATTTCCATCCGGTTTGCGGCCTGAACGGATTCTCATGAAACTCTCCATCGAACACGAAACTCGGTATGATTTCTCGCAAGCGGTGCCTTATGGCCTGCAAAGGCTGCGGCTGTGCCCAAAGCGCAGCAATGGCCAAAGGCTGCTCGACTGGTCGCTGGACATCGAAGGCGGCGTTCTGGAACTGACCTATGAGGATCATCATAATAACAGCGTCAGCCTGGTCTCGCTGGAGCCGGGCCAGCAATCAATCGTGCTGCGCTGCCAGGCTTTGGTGGAGACCGAGGATACCGCCGGAATTATCGGCCAGCATGGCGGGCATTTGCCGCTCTGGTATTTCTTAAGCCAGACGCCGCTGACCAAGCCGGGGCGCGAAATTACCAAGATGGCGAATGAAGCCAAGGCGGCCAGCGCCGATGACGTGCCGCGCCTGCATGCATTGTCCGGAATCGTGCAACAGACGATCCGCTATGAAACCGGCAGCACCGATGCCGATACCAGCGGCGAGGCGGCGACATTGGCTGGGCGCGGCGTGTGCCAGGATCATGCCCATGCGTTTATCGCGGCAGCGCGGCTGCTGGGCTATCCGGCGCGCTATGTATCGGGCTATCTGATGATGGATGATCGGGTGCAGCAAGAAGCTGGGCATGGCTGGGCCGAGGCGCATGTTAAGGGCGTGGGCTGGATCGGTTTCGATGTGTCGAACAGCATCTGCCCCGATCCGCGCTATGTGCGTGTGGCGACGGGTCTTGATTACCGCCAGGCCGCGCCTGTTTCCGGCCTGATCAGCGGCGGTGGCACAGAACGGCTTGACGTCAAGCTTGCGGTCGCCCAGCAGTCTCAGGCTTGAACAGTCTGAGGGGGCGTTGGGATGACTTATTGCGTGGGCATGGTGCTGGACAAAGGTCTGGTGCTGATGAGCGATACACGGACCAATTCCGGCGTCGATAATATCTCGACCTTTCGCAAGCTGTTCCATTGGGAAAAGCCCGGCGAGCGCATCATTGCGCTGATGACAGCGGGCAATCTGGCAACAACGCAGGCCGTGGTCAGCCAGATCGAGGAACGCACCAAGGCGCCGCAGGATCGTCGCCCATCGATCCTTGAGGCCGACACCATGTTTCAGGTGGCGGGCATTATCGGCAATCTGCTGCGCGAGACAATTGCCAGCCGTGCGATGACCGGGCCTGCCGGGGCGGATACCAAATTCAACGCCACGATGCTGGTCGCTGGACAGATCAAGGGCATGGAACCGCGCCTGTTCCTGATCTATCCCGAGGGCAATTTTATCGAAGCGACGCGCGACACGCCGTTTTTCCAGATCGGCGAAACCAAATATGGACGGCCGATATTGGTGCGCGGATACAGCCCCGATATGAGCTTTGCCAATGCGGCCAAGCTGTTGATGGTGTCGTTTGATTCGACGCTGAAGGCCAATCTGTCGGTTGGGCTGCCGCTTGACCTGCTGATGATCGAACGCGACGGCTTTGCGCCTTTGCACGAACGGCGGATCAAAGCCGATGATCCCTATTTCGAAGGGATATCAGAAGGGTGGAGTGAGGCGTTGCGTCAGGCATTTTACGGCCTGCCCGATTATGACATGGATGCACACCAGATTTGATCTGATGATTTGGCGCATGGGCGATTCGCCTGTGTGAACGATCTCATCGCCGGACATCCAAAGCAGATCCACAGCATAAAATTTCAAGATAGCGTAATAAAATTTTACAGCGTTTTGAATACGATACGCTCATTTACATCTGTTTACGCGCCATTCACTTGACGTTTAGGTAAACGCGAGTAGAAGCGGCGTCGTTGCATTTGGAACCGTATCGTGAAAACACGTCGGCTCCAGGGAGGGGGCAACGCCAAGCTTGCCCCAAGACCGGAGAACGCTGCGCGCGGCCCGGCTCAATTGCATTTTAGGCGAGTTTTTGGACTATTCGGTTTCCATCGGGAGCCTCTTGGGTCGCACCCGTATGGAAGGGGCGGAAGCGTGCTGTGTGATCGACCGAGGTTGATCTTGCAGAGGCGTTTCCGCCCCGACCTCGTTTTGGCCGTCGCACCTTATGGTCTGATTTACAAAGCTTTTTCGTAAATACGATAGATCTTGCTAACGGTGCCTCCCACGGCCTCTCCCACCGATTTCATCGGTCCATTGCTATCCAACACCCAGCCAAAATCGCCCTGAACCGCGCCGAATTTGGCCACCGCGTCGCGGCGGATATACTCAATCAGCATGAAGGCAAGCTGGCTAGCCATGCGCGTGCCCTGCAACCGTTTGAGCACGCCCATAAGCGGCACCCGCATGGTTTTTACCTTCGGTGCGCGCAACCACCACAGCAATTTGGCCCAGTTGAACGGCAACAGATTGCCGCCAAATTCAGCCAGTTTCTCATTTAGATCGGGCAGAGTCATCATGAAGGCCACCGGCTCGCCATCAATCTCGGCGATACGCACCAGATCTTCATAGACGATGGGCTTCAGCTTTTTGCCGCCATAGGCGATTTCCGCATCGGTAAAGGGCACAAAGCCCCAATTGTCGCTCCACGCATCGTTCAAGATACCTAGAATGATAGCGGCCTCGGAATCGAACCGGCTCTTGTCAGCGCGGCGAATGGTGATCTTGCCACTCTTTTCGCCCATGGCGACGATGCGGTTGGTGAGCTCTGGCAAGCCCTTGTCAATGGGCAGGCGGTAATTGAGCAGATCCTGAATGCCGGCATAGCCCGCTTGCTCGGTCCACGGGCCATAGCCGTCACGGTGATGGCCCAACATGACCGACGGGGCATGATCGAAGCCGGAGACCAGCAGGCCCGGTTCGTCCCACATCGAAAGGCTGATTGGACCGATAGACCGCGTCATGCCCTTGGCGCGCAGCCATTGTTCGGCGGCGTTGAACAACGCGGCGGCGGTTTCGGCGTCCTCGGCCTCGAACAGGCCCCAATTGCCACTGCCGGGGCCAAAGCCCTGTTCGGCCGGTTGGGCCAGCAACAAATGGTCGATATGGGCGGAGACGCGGCCAGTGATCCGTTCGCCCCGGCGGGCGAGGAACAGCTGCATCTCGCCATGTTCAAACCACGGATTTTTGCCCGGCGTCAAAAGCGCGCGGACTTCGTCTTTCAGCGGCGGCACCCAATGCGGGTCCTTCGCATAGAGCCGATAGGGCAGATCGATAAACGCCTTGCGATCAGCCTTGCTGCTGATCGGCCAGATGACGACTGTCGTTCCGCCTCCGGCGGTGCGCGCCTGTTCCCCCATGCGCGCTGCTTATTCCTTATCGAGCGCGCGGCGACGCGGATGGCCAGAGGCAATGACACCCCCCGACAGGTCTTTCACCCAGGGATAAGACTGCGCCACATCATCGGTATAGCCCAGGTTGAACACCGTCGGCGAACGCTCCTTGCGGTCTTTGCGCTCATAATAGGTGCCAAGGATATGGTCCCACCAATAATTGGTGATGCCGAAATTGCCGTCTTCGTCGTGGAAATGATGCTCCATATGGCGCTGCTTCATATGCTGCACCCATTTGCTCTTGGGCTTGAAGCCCAGATGCTGGATGCAGTGGATAAATTCATAATAGCAGGTCACCAGCATGCCGGTGCCAAAGGCCGCCGCCGCGCCGCCAATGCCGCCAAGCGCATAGCCGACCGGCAGGGTAGCAATCGCAATGGTGGGCAACGTGGTATGCAGTGCGCCGAACAGGACCTCAAGATGATTGGGATCCTGATGATGGTCATAATGGATTCGCTTCCACGTCGCCGACATGAATTTGAATTTGTACATCCACTGGCCGTGCAGCACGAACTGGTGCAGCAGGTGCCAGACCAAAGGATAGACGACAATCGCCGCCAGAACCGACAGGGCGGTGGGCAGCAAAGCGGCGGGATTGAACGCAAAAATCACCGCGCACAGGGCGGTCAGCCCCAGATAGCTGATGATCGTATAATGCTGAAAATAGGCAAAGATCAGGTCACGGATGGTCATCCGGTCCAGATAATGCGAACGCTTCCAGAAAGGCAGGCGATCACTGGTGGCAGCAGACACGCGCAGATTCCTTGTTTTAAATGGCCTGCGCCATAGCAGGTCCATGATTGATAGGCCGATATAGGGGCAAAGCGGCAAGATTGCGACAATGCGATTTGACGCCTGCCCAAATCCCGCCCTTTTCAGACGATCCCGGCTATTCTTCTGTACGTACCAGCACTGTCTCGCCGATGAACAGGAACAGGATAAAGGGCGACCAGGCGGCGAGCAGCGGCGGATAGGCGCCCAGATTGCCCATGGCCAGCGCGAAATTGTCGACGACGAAATAGGCAAAGCCCAGCCCCATGCCCAGCACCGCGCGCAGGAACAACTGGCCCGAGCGAGCGAGGCCGAACGCCGCGACTGCACCTAGCAGCGGCATAAGCAGCGCCGATAAGGGGCCGGAAACCTTGTGCCACAAATTGGCTTCCAGCTCTGCCGTGCGTTTGCCCGCTGCCTTCATCGCCTGAATCGAGGCATAAAGGCTGGCCATCGACTGGCCATCGGGATCAACATTGGCCAGCAGCACCTGATCCGCGCCAATGCCCTTGGCCAGCACCACATCGCCCACCGGCGTACGTTTCAGGCTGCCAATTTCAAATGCCGTGGCTGATTTCAGGGTCCAGCCGGGATTGGCGGGCAAAGCGCGGTCGGCGCGGGTGATGCGGAACAGCGCGCCTTTGGGATCGCGGTGATAATAGATGACGTCCTGCAACACCAGATCGCTACCCGCACCGCTAACCGATGCGGCGCGTAAGATGTTGCCATCATCGCGCAGCCACACATTGTTGCGGCCGGTGGCATTTTTGGGGATAGGGCCAAATTCCGCCGCCTCCCAAGCCGATAATGTGGCAGTGGCGCGGGCGACAATCCGTTCGTTAAAGGCAAAGGAAATGCCCGCCACGATCAGTGCCGCCAGCAGCAAAGGCGCCAGCACCTGATGCGCGCTGAGCCCAGAGGCCTTCATCGCCACCACTTCGCTATTCTGGTTCAATGTCGCCAGCGTGATGATCGTGGCCAGCAGCACCGAGAATGGCAGGAATCGCGCGACAATCTGCGGCGCGCGCAGCGACACATAGGTCCATAATTCGGCATCGCCATTGCCGGGATAGGCCAATACCTTGCCGCTTTCACCCAGCAGATCGAGCGTTTGCAAAATCAGCACCAGCATCGCCAGCACCGCGATGATACGCACGACAAACAGCTTGGCCATATACAGCGTGATGGTGCGCGACGGGAAAAATTCCAGGTTCATGCCGTCTCTCCACCATCGGCGGTATCGCCCGGACCGTTCATCTGCTTGCGCCCAAACCGAAACAGGCTGCGTACACCCTTGCCGATCTTGGCAAAGGCGGATTCCAGCGCGCCGATGGGTTGGCCACCGGGCACATAGGCGATCCGCCAAAACATCCACAGGATCAAAGCAGCGAACAGCACGAATGGCCCCCATAGTGCCAATACCGGATCAACAATGCCCAAAGCGCCCGCGTCTTCGCCATATTCGTTAATCTTGTGATAGGTCACGATCATGATGATCGAGATGAAAATGCCCAGTGACGAGCTGGAGCGTTTGGGCGGCACCGCCAGCGCCAGCGCCAGCAGCGGCAGCAACAGCATCATCGCTACTTCGACCATGCGGAAATGAAAGTTTGATTGCGCCTTGATCCGCAAATCTTCGGGCAAGGCCGCATTGCCGCCGATCCGCACCAGTTCGGGCAACAAATATTCGCGATCCTTGCCACCGCGGCTGCGAAACGCCTCGATCTTGGGCAGATCGATGGGCAGATCATGGCTGGAAAAGCTCAGCACACGCGGCGTGGCATAGGCGGGATCGTCATGGATCAGCGATCCATCGGTCAGCCGCAAGATGATCACATCGGGATCATCGGCCGTGGCCATGAATGTGCCGCTGGTCGCCGTCGCGGTCAATTCCGCGCCGCGCGCGGTGGCCACGCGGACGAACAGGCCGGATAGCTTGCGGCCCTCATCCTCGCTAGCCTCGATCCGGATGGTCATATTTTTGCCAAAATTGGTAAACTCACCCACCTTGATCGATGCGCCAAGCGCGCCGGAGCGCAGCTCAAAGCCCAATTGCTCATATTGATAGCGCGACAAAGGCTGGATGTAGCCGACCAACGCCAGATTGACGAAGGCGAACAGGATGGCGATCAGATAGGGCACGCGCAGCAGGCGCAGATAATCCTGACCAATCGCCCGGAAAATATCGAGTTCGGAGGACATGGCCAGTTTGCGAAAGCCCAAGAGGATGCCCAGCATCAGGCCAATAGGTATGGCCAAAGACAGATATTCGGGGATCAGATTGGCCAGCATTTTCCACACAATGCTCACCGGCCCGCCCTCTGCCGCGACGAAATCGAACAGGCGCAACATCTTGTCGAGCACCAGCAGCATGGCGGCAATCACCAGCGTGCCCAGCATCGGCACAATGACCAATCGGGCGATGTAACGATCAGTGGCCGTGATAAATTTCAACTTATGGTCCCGCCATCACCGTAATTTGGCCGCAAAGCGTCCCCATATGCCAAGTTGACAGGGGGCTGTCGAATGCCCGGATCGGGTCAGCAAGGTGTTTGATGCCGCTGCTGGCAACCGGAAGGGCGCTATAGCTTCTGGAGGATAAAAGGTCATGTTGAAATTTACGATCGCAGGAATCGCTTCGGCCGCCTTGATGCTGGCTGCGACGCCTGCCGTCGCAAAGGGCAGCGTGATTGCCAATGACATGGGCAAGTGCAGCGGCAGCGGCTCGGCCATGCTGGTGACGGTGTCCGGTTTCAAATCCGGTGGCGGCAAGGTGCGGGTGCAATCCTATGAAGCCACCAAGGCCAAATGGCTGGCCAAGGGGGCCTGGCTGGCGCGCATTGAAACCTCGGTCAGCCCGAAGGGCGGCAAGATGCAGTTCTGCATGCCTTTGCCCGGCCCCGGCACCTATGGCATCGCCGTGCGTCATGATCTGGACGGTAATGGCAAATCGGGCTGGAGCGATGGCGGCGGCTTTACCGGCAATCCCGACATTTCGCTGCTCAGCCTCAAGCCTTCGCACACCAAGACGGCGGTGAAAGTCGGTGCCGGTGTAACGCGCGTGTCCATCGTGCTCAATTATCGCCAGGGCACGAAGATTGAGCCGCTAAACTAATGGCCCTCGTTGCGCTCCTCTCCAATCCGCGATCCACGGGCAACCGGTCGCTCTTGCCGGAGGTGCGCCGTTTTTGCGCCAGCAATCCTGATATCTTTCACTATGAAGTGGAAGAGGTCGATCAGATCGCAGCCGCGCTCTCGACAATCGCCAAGGTCAATCCCCGCGTATTGGTGATCAATGGCGGCGATGGCACCGTGCAGGCGGCGCTCACTGAACTCTATCAAGGCGGGCATTTCAGCGATTCCCCCCCGCCCGTCGCGGTGCTGCCCAATGGCAAGACCAATCTGATTGCGCTTGATCTGGGCGCAACTGGTTCGCCGATCCGCGCGTTGGAACGCTATGTTGAAATCGCGCGTGGCGATATGGAAAGCCATGTGGTGACACGGCAGATGATTTCGCTCACTGACGGGCTGGGCGGCAAGCCAGTGTTGGGCATGTTTCTGGGCGGCGCCGGCCTGGCCGAGTTTATCCTCTATTGCCGCCACAAAATCTATCCTTTGGGCCTGCCCAATGGTTTGAGCCATGTGCTGGCCGGGATTGCCGGATTGTTCAGTCTGCTCTTTCGCACCA
Organism: Sphingomonadaceae bacterium; assembly: GCA_041736605.1. Taxonomy (GTDB): domain Bacteria; phylum Pseudomonadota; class Alphaproteobacteria; order Sphingomonadales; family Sphingomonadaceae; genus JBGSTI01. Next base: position 1,077 of record JBGSTI010000389.1, on the reverse strand, counting down.
GCACCAGTTTTCTGCCGCGCCGCAGCCGTCCGATGCGGGTCAGCCTGATTCGTGGCGGCGAAGTGCAGGGCAGCTTTGCTTTGCTGATTGTCACAACGCTGGAAAAATTGCTGATGGGCAGTTCGATGAAGGACTGGTTTGGCGGGCGTGACCAGATGAAGATGCTGGCGGTCGATCAAAGCCCCTCAGTGTTCGTCGGCGCGATTATCGCGGCGATACGCGGGCGACTGGGCGGCTATCCGGTTCAGGGCGTGCACATGGCCGAAGGCGATGAAATCCTGATCGAGGGCGATCACAGCAACGTAATTCTGGATGGCGAGATTTTCGAGGCCAATGTCGGCGCGCCGATCACGTTGCGATCAACCAAGCCGGTGCCGTTCCTGCGCCTCGCTGCCTGATCCATGCCCGCCAGCGATTCTGCCCTAGACCGCCGCATTGGCGCGGAACTGGCCGTGCCAGTTGATCCGCGCGTGGCGGATTTCGCTGCCGCGATAGCTAAGCCGTGGGGCGATGGCGCGCTGGCGGTATTATTCTATGGCTCCTGCTTGCGCTCGACCGAGCTGGATGGGCAGATGCTCGATTTCTATCTGATCACCCGCGATTATGATGCCGCCTATGCAGGTGCGGGCAAGCCGAAATGGATGGCACGTGCGAATGCCGCGATCCCGCCCAATGTGTTTCCGGCCACGCATGACAATCTGGTGGCCAAGGTCGCCGTGCTTAGCCTTGCAGATTTTGAACGGCTCTGTTCGGTGGCGGCAGGTGATGTGTCGGTATGGGCGCGCTTTGCCCAGCCTGCGCGGCTGGTGTGGCAGCGGGAAGAGGCGGTTGCGCCGATTACCCATGCCGTCGCCAACGCTTCGCGCACGTTATTTGCCTATGCCCTGCCGATGATGGAGGGCGGCGCAGACGGTCCGCTGGCCATCTATAATCGCGGTTTTACCCTGACCTATGGCGCGGAATTGCGCGCGGAGCGGGCTGGACGCGCGGGCAGCGTCGTTGAACATGATGCGGATCGCTATCGCGCGGCCGGGGCCGAAATTCTGGCAGAAGGCGTAGCGCCCTTTGGTGACCGCG
>JBGSTI010000325.1:0-2017 GCA_041736605.1 Sphingomonadaceae bacterium | reverse complement strand
AGCTGGTGGCCGATCATCATTGGCGTGGTGGCTGTGATCTGGCTGGTCGCCAGTTCGATGCATCGCATTTCGCCGCAGGAAAAGGGCGTCGTGGTGTTCTTGGGCTCCTATTCGCGCACCTTGGGCCCCGGTGTGAACTTCACCATGCCCTGGCCGCTGGAAACAGTGATCCGTCGAGATGTGCAGAAGATCCGCACCGAAGATATTCCCAAGGGCGAAGCGGAAAAGCTGATCCTGACCAGCGACCAGAATCTGATCGATCTGGCCTATTCGGTGCGCTGGAACATCAAGGACCTAAAGCAGTTCGAATTTGAACTGGCTGAGCCGGAAGAAACCATCCGCGAAGTTGCCGAAGCTGCGATGCGCGCGTCGGTCGCCGAAGTGTCGCTGGACGATGCCATTGGTCCGGGCCGGACCGATCTGGAACTGCGCGTGCAAACCCGGATGCAGGAACTGCTCGATAGCTATAAGGCGGGCGTCCTGGTGCAGGGCGTCGCCATCAAAAAGGCTGACCCGCCCGAAGCCGTGAACGATGCCTTCAAACAGGTATCGGCCTCGCAGCAACAGGCGCAGACCTATCTCAACGAAGCGCGCGCCTATGCCCAGCAATTGACCGCGCGGGCGCAGGGCGATGCCGCCTCGTTTGACAAGGTCTATGCCGAATATCGCCTTGCGCCCGGCGTCACGCGCCAGCGCATGTATTATGAAACCATGGAACGGGTGCTGAGCAAGGTGGACAAGACAATCGTCGAAACGCCGGGGCTGCAAGCCTATCTGCCGCTGCCCGAAGTGCGCCGCCGGGCGCGTGATGCCGCCGTGGCGGGCAGTGGCCCAAGTGTCACCGTCGGGGAGGACCAGTAATGGACAACATCGTGCAAAATAGCCGCGCGCTGATCATCCTCATCATTGTCAGCCTGATTGCCGTCTGGTCGACCATAGTTGTGGTTCCGGAAACCAAGCAGGCGGTCATTGTGCGCTTTGGTGATCCGGTGCGGATCGTCAATCGCTTCAAACCCAATGAGGCATTCGGGGCCAGCGGTGCGGGCCTTGTCATGCGCATTCCCTTCGCCGAACAGGTCGTCTGGGTCGACAAGCGCGTGCTCGACATTGAAATGGAACAGCAACAGGTGCTGTCAACCGATCAGCTGCGGATGGAAGTCGACGCCTTTGCCCGGTTCCGGATTGTCGATCCGCAGCGCATGTTCGTGGCGGCAGGCAGCGAAGAGCGCGTGGCCGAGGAACTGCGCTCAATCCTGGGTTCTGATCTGCGCAACGAGCTTGGCAAGCGGCCCTTTGCCGCGTTGCTGACGCCCGAACGCGGTGCGGTGATGGATCTGGTGCAGGCGCGGCTCAATTTGTCGGCGCGCAAATATGGCGCCGAAGTGATCGACGTTCAGATCAAGCGCGCCGATCTGCCCAAAGGCACACCGCTGGAAAGCGCATTCCAGCGCATGCGCACCGCGCGCCAGCAACAGGCGCAGACCATCACGGCAGAAGGGCAGAAAAACGCCCAGATCATCCGGGCCGAAGCTGAAGCTGCTGCGGCCCGCACCTATGCCGAGGCGTTTGGCAAGGATCCGGAATTTTACGATTTCTACCGCGCCATGCAAAGCTATGAGCAGACATTCCTGAACGGCAAGGCGGATACATCGGTGATTCTGTCTCCCGACAATGAATATCTGCGTCAGTTCCGGGGTCGGTAATAACATGATGGCGGTGCCGAACAGCGCATGATTGCGCCATTTCGGCCCGCCATTCAATTTGTGTTCAGGCCGCAAAAGTCAGGTTTCGTCGCCCATCCAAGGCCGGATCACCACCGGCCGGGCGATTTATGAAGAGGAAGATCGACCGTGCGTTATGCTTATGGAGTGACAACTGCCCTGCTGCTGGCCGGTAGCGCCTTTGCTCTGGCCACTGGCAACACTGCCGGTGCGCAGGTTGCCCAGAATGATGAAAGCCAGATGCGCACCGCGCTGCCGCCGCGTTCCGGCGCGCCGATGAGCTTTGCCGATCTGAC
>JBGSTI010000284.1:0-5987 GCA_041736605.1 Sphingomonadaceae bacterium | reverse complement strand
GAGCCGGGCACGATCATCCAATATTTCAAGGATGATGCCACGGCCTTCAACGCGCAAAAGCGCGGCACGATCAATGGCAAGGGCGTGATCAACAATCGCATCAGCGAATATGTGTTCACCCGTCTGGCGCATATCGGCATCCCCACCCATTTCATCCGCCGCCTGAACATGCGCGAGCAATTGGTGCGTCAGGTTGAAATCGTTCCCATCGAAGTGGTGGTGCGCAATGTCGCCGCCGGTTCGCTGTCAAAGCGTCTGGGCATCGAAGAGGGCACCCCCCTGCCCCATACGCTGATCGAATATTGTTATAAGGATGATGCGCTGGGTGATCCGTTGATCGCCGAAGAGCATATTGCCTGCTTTGGCTGGGCCTCGAACGAGGAAATGCAAGACATCTCTGCCATGGCCATTCGCGTGAATGATTTCATGTGCGGCATGTTTGCAGCGATCAATATCCGTCTGGTCGATTTCAAGCTGGAATTTGGCCGCATTTTCGACGGCGATTTCTCGCGTATCATTCTGGCCGACGAAATCAGCCCCGATGGCTGCCGCCTGTGGGACATGGAAACCGGCGAAAAGCTCGACAAGGACCGGTTTCGCCGCGATTTGGGCGGCGAAGTCGAAGCCTATCAGGAAGTAGCGCGCCGTCTGGGCCTGCTGCATGAAGATGGTTCGCCCGAAGTGCTGGATCTTGATAGCCACCGCAAGAAACGCGGCAAATAATCGGCTTGCCTGACGGGGCGATGCTCCCCACTATCGAGGCATGGCTTTGAAATTCCGATTGTCGCTGATTGCTGCCGCGCTTTTGTTTGTGGCAGCGCCCGGTGCTGCGCAACCCGCGTCCGATCCAGTAGCCGCCGCTTGGGAGCTCGATCAAAGCGACCTGACGCCCGATCCGGCTATTCGGCTGGGCGTGCTGCCCAATGGCATGCGCTATGCGCTGCGCGCCAATGATACGCCGCGCGATACCATATCGGTTCGCCTGATGATCGACACAGGCTCGCTGGACGAGGCCGAAGACGAACAGGGCGTTGCCCATTTCCTTGAACATATGGCGTTCAATGGCAGCAAGGCCGTGCCAGAGGGAGACATGATCCCGCTGCTCGAACGGCTGGGTCTGGCCTTTGGTGCGGATACCAACGCCTATACCAGCTTTGATCGCACGGTATACAAGCTCGATCTGCCGCGCAAAGACGCCGCATTGCTCGACACCGCGCTGATGCTGATGCGCGAAACGGCGTCAGAGCTGCTGATCGCGCCCGATGCTGTGGACCGCGAACGCGGCGTCGTGATGGCCGAACATCGCGAACGCAACACCTATCAAAGCGCCAATCAGATGGATCAAATGGCGTTTTTTGCCGCTGGGACGCGCTATCCAGACCGCTTTCCCATTGGCAGCATGGCTGTGCTGGAAACGGTCAGCGCCGATAGCATTCGCGGCTTTTATGAAAAGCACTATCGGCCGGAAAAGGCGACACTGGTGATTGTCGGCGCCATTGATGTCACTACTGTGGAAGCGGCGATTAGGGCGCGCTTTGGCGACTGGATAGCATCTGAAACGCCCGCCCCTGCTCGGGCTGTCGGCGCCGTGCAGCCGGATCGCGGGATGATGGTTGACCTCTATGTCCACCCATCGCTGTCCGAAAGCGCCGATATTGTTACCCCCGGTCCGTGGCGTGACATTCTCGATACCGTGGCCGAACGCAAACGCGCAATCGCGCGGCAATTGGGGATCAGCATGATCAATCGCCGGTTGCAGCGGCTGGCGCGCAGTGCCGATGCCCCATTTGCCAGCGCCAGTTTTGGCCCGTGGGTATTGGACGATGCGTCGCGCGGCACATATTTATCGGTCACCAGCGCCGATAAGGCCTTGGACCGCGCCCTGCCCGCCGCCGCCATGGAAGTGCGATCCGCACTGGAACTTGGCTTTTCCGACGCAGAACTAGCCGAACAACTGGCCAATTTCGATGTCAGTCTGCGCAACGCCGTGGCGGGCGCGCCGACGCGCGGCAATGCTGCCTTGGCAGACAGCCTGCTCGACATGGCACAATCGGGCCAGATCATCACCACGCCACAGGAATCGCTTGCCCGTTTTGAGGTGGCACGGCCCGATTATTCGCCCGTAATGATACAAGCCATATTGCGCGAGGATTTGCCCGCGCTGACGGAACCGCTCATTCGTATGACGGGCAGAGATGCCGCCAACCTGCCCGCAACAGCCACCATAGAGGGCCTTTGGCGCGACATTGCCACCCGCCCCGTGGTTGCTACAGCCACCAGCGCCGCCAGTGCATTTGCCTATACTGATTTCGGGCAACCCGGCACAGTGGCCGCTGATGGCGTCATCAAAGACCTTGGCATTCGCACCATCCGGTTCAGCAACAATGTCCGGCTTAATCTGAAACGCACCGATCTGGCGGCCAGTACGGTGCATGTTTCGGTGCGCATTGATGGCGGCGCGATGCTGGCCAGCAAGGACGATCCTCAGGCGCTGGCCATGCTTAATTTCTTCACTGCTGGCGGCCTTGAAAAACACAGCATCGACGATCTGCAAAGCCTGCTGGCTGGCACATCGGTGGGCGGCAGTTTCGAAGACGGGGCGGATCATTTCGCCGCCGAGGCGACGGTAGCGCCAAAGGATCTGATGCTGCAAATGCAGGTGCTGGCGGCCTATATCACCGCGCCAGGCTATCGTATTGAGGGTGAGCAACGCTATGCCAAGGCTATCCCCAATTTCTATGCCCAGCTTTACGCCACGCCCTCGCTGGCGCTGACGGCTGAAATTGGCGGGATATTGTCCGACAATGATCCGCGTTTCAGCTTTCCAGATCGCCGCGTTCTGGAACAGCAAAGCTTTGCCCGCTTGCGCGATGTCATGACGGACCGACTGGCCAAGGGAGCGATTGAAATCGCCATTGTCGGTGACTTTGATGAGGACGCCGCCATCAAGGCCGTGGCACAAACCTTAGGCGCGCTTCCCCTGCGCGAAGCAGAGTTTCGGCCCTATGCCGAGGAACGCCAGCGCGTCTTTACCCGCAATCTCAGCCCCCGTGTCATCCAGCATAATGGCCCGACGGATCAGGCCATGCTGCTGCAATATTGGCCGACCAGCGATGACAGCGATCTGAAACGCGATCTGGGCATGCGGCTGTTGACCGAAATTCTGCGATTGCAATTGCTGGAGGAATTGCGCGAGGTGTTGGGCGCAACCTATTCCCCATTGGCGGCGTCCGATATGTCACCCCATTATCCGGGCTATGGCGTGTTACGCGTCGCATCCAATGCCAAGCCGAACGAAATTGACGCGGTGGCCAAGGCTGTGAACCGCATTACCAAGGACTTGCGCGATGCGCCGGTGAGCGCCGACCTGCTGGAACGCGCCCGCCGTCCGCTTGCCGAACGCTTTGCCAATGCACCCAAAGGCAATGGATATTGGCTGTCACTGGCATCGCGCGCGCAAAGTAAGCCCGAGCGGCTGGATCGAGCGCGACAGGCAGAAATGCTGCTGGCAGCGGTTACCCCGGCGGATATCCAGGCGCTGGCCCGGCAATATTTGACCGATGCAGCGCGGCTGGACGTGCAGGTTTTGCCCAAAGCTGTTTCAGAAAGCGAAACACAGGGTCTTGCCCCTGCCCGCTGAGCGTTTATAGCGCGCTGCAACAGGCCGGATCATCCGGCGCATATCATCGATACCCCAAGGCCAGGAGCCGCGCCCATGAAATACCGCGTTTTCGTAACCCTGAAAAACGGCGTTCTCGATCCCCAGGGCCGCGCGATCCATCACGCGCTGGGTGGCCTCGGCTTTGAAGGCGTGGATGATGTCCGTGCCGGACGCTTGATCGAAATCGACGCGCAAGATAGCGTGACCAAGGCTGATGTCGACGCCATGTGCCGCAAGTTGCTGGCCAATATGGTCATCGAAAATTATCGCATCGAGGCCGCATAATGAAATCGGCGGTCATCACCTTCCCCGGATCGAATTGCGACCGCGATATGGCGGTGGCGATTGAGCGCATTGGCGGCAAGGCACCGGCGCGCGTCTGGCATGGCGATCATGATTTGCCCGAGGGGCTAGACTTTATCGCGCTGCCCGGCGGCTTTTCCTATGGCGACTATCTGCGCTCTGGCGCGATGGCGGCGCGCAGCCCGATCATGGATGCTGTGGTCAAGGCCGCAGCGCGCGGTGTTGCTGTGCTGGGCGTGTGCAATGGCTTTCAGGTGCTAACCGAAGCGGGGCTGTTGCCCGGCGCACTGATGCGCAACGCAGGCGGGCATTTCATCTGCCGCACTGTCAAATTGACCGTGACCAGCGATGCCGAGCCATTCCTTGGCGGCTATTCGGTGGGCCAGACAATCGCCATCCCGGTTGCGCATCATGATGGCAATTATTTCGCCGATGATGCCACCATCGCTGCTTTGGAAAGCGAAGGCCGCGTGGCGTTTCGTTATGCCGAGCCCGTCAATGGCTCGCGCAATGACATTGCCGGGGTGCTGAATGAAAAACGCAACGTGCTGGGCATGATGCCGCACCCCGAACGCGCGGTTGATGTCGTGCATGGCGGCGTGGATGGCACTGCCCTGTTCAAGAGCATCTGTGGGTTGCTGGCAAACGCCTGAGCGTGATTTATGCGGCCCCGCGCTGCGGAATCATGCCATTGGCCTTGCCAAACAGGCGATTGACGTCTGCCGGAGCCATGGGGCGTCCGAAATAATAGCCCTGGATTTTCTTGCAGCCCAGTCGCCGGATCGTTTCCAGCTCGTGGTCGGTTTCCACGCCTTCCGCTGTCGTGCTCATGCCTAAGCTGTCTGCCATAGCGACCACGGCGCGGATGATGGCGATGCTTTCCGGCGTGTTCTTGGCGGCACCCTGCACGAAACTGCGGTCGACCTTGATGGTATTGAACCGCGTCTTGCGCAAATAGCCCAGCGACGAATAGCCCGTGCCAAAATCGTCGAGCGACAATTTGCAGCCCAGCGCAATCAACTGATCCAGCACGCTTTGCGCCACGGTGCCATCGCGCATGAAAATGCTCTCGGTCACTTCCAGTTCCAGCCGATGGGCGGGTAGACCGGTCGCAGCCATGGCACTGATGACGACACCGACAAAATCGGGATCAAGCAATTGTTCGGCCGATACGTTCACCGCCACGCGCACCGATGATGGCCAGTTCATGGCTTCGCGACAGGCCTCATATAGCATGAACTCGCCAATCTCGCTGATCAGTCGGGCATCCTCGGCAATCGGAATGAACTTGGCCGGAGACACTTTGCCAAATTCCGGATGGGTCCAGCGGCACAGCGATTCAAAGCCCAGAATGGCTTCGCTTTCAGCGTCAACCACCGGCTGATATTCCAGATGGATTTCACGATTGGCCAGCGCATTACGCAGCTGCATTTCCATGATGCGGCGTTCTTCGGCATGGGCGTGCAATTTGGATTCATAGCTGAAATGATTGCCGCCACCTTCGTCTTTCGAACGATAGAGCGCCAGGTCAGCATTACGCATCAGCGTTTCCACCGTGCGGCCATCGCGCGGCCCAATTGCCGAACCAACGCTGGCGCCAACAAACAAGGTGTGCTGATCGACTTCATAGGGGCGCGACAGGCTGGATATGATCAGGCTGGCAAGTTCCTCCACGCGGCGCGGATCGCTGGCGTCCTTGATCACCACGGCAAATTCATCACCGCCCAGGCGTCCGCACATTTCATTGGTTGTCATCAGCGAACGCAGACGCTGCGACACCAGGGCAAGCAAGCGGTCACCCACCAGATGGCCCAGCGTATCATTGACGGCCTTGAACCGATCCAGATCGATCATCATGAACGCACAGCGGCGGCGCCATTGATCGGCCTCTTGCAAGGCGGTGGCCATAGCCTCATTCACCTGCAAGCGGTTGGGCATGCCCGTCAGCGTATCAAAGCGCGCCATATGGGCGATCTTGTCCGCCGATTCGCGCTGCGCCGTCACATCAGAGCCGACGCCACGG
>JBGSTI010000229.1:0-1800 GCA_041736605.1 Sphingomonadaceae bacterium | reverse complement strand
CCTCTCCCCTAAAGGAGAGAGGGCTAAAGCAGGTCAGGCCTTGGCCGTCGCATAGGCCCAATCGAGCCAGGGCCCAAGTGCCTCGACATCGGCGGTGTCCACCGTCGCGCCGCACCAGATGCGCAGGCCCGCCGGCGCATCGCGATAACCCGCAATGTCATAGGCGGCATGTTCGGTTTCGAGCAGGCTGGCCATTTTCTTGATCATGGCCTCATCGGCGCCCTCAACGGTCAGGCAGACCGAAGTGGTGGAGCGCGACGCCGGATCAGCGGCGAGATGACCCAACCAATCGCGTGCCTCAACAATGGCATTGAGCGCCGCCGCATTGGCGTTGCTGCGGGCCTTCAAGCCTTCAAGACCGCCCAAACCCTTGGCCCATTCGAGCGCAAAGATCGCGTCTTCGACCGCGAGCATCGACGGCGTATTGATGGTTTCGCCCTTGAACACGCCCTCGGCCAGCTTGCCCTTGGACACCAGTCGGAACACCTTGGGCAAAGGCCATGCAGGCGTATAGGTTTCAAGCCGTTCGACCGCGCGGGGGCCGAGGATCAGCACGCCATGCGCGCCCTCGCCGCCCAGCACCTTTTGCCAGCTGAATGTCGCGACGTCGATCTTGGCCCAGTCGATATCATAGGCGAACACCGCGCTGGTGGCATCGGCGAAGGACAGGCCTTCGCGGTCCGCCGCAATCCAGTCAGCATTCGGAACGCGCACGCCCGATGTTGTGCCGTTCCAGGTGAATAGCACGTCATGCGACCAATCTACCGCGCCCAGATCGGGCAGCTGGCCATAATCGGCGCGGACGATATTGGGATTGAGGCCCAGTTGCTTTGCGGCATCGGTGACCCAGCCTTCGCCAAAGCTTTCCCAAGCCATCGCGGTCACAGGACGCTGGCCCAGCATGGTCCACATCGCCATTTCGAACGCGCCCGTATCTGACCCCGGCACAATGCCGATGCGGTGGGTTTCGGGCAGCTGAAGAATGTCGCGCATCAGGTCGATGCAATATTGCAGGCGCGTCTTGCCCAATTTGGAGCGGTGCGAGCGGCCCATAACCTGAATGTCGAGTTTTTCGGGGGTCCAGCCCGGAGGCTTGGCGCAAGGTCCGGATGAAAAATGCGGACGTGCGGGCAATGTGCCCGGCTTGGCAGGTGCAGTCAGGTATGCGTCTCCTTACAGAGAGCTGCGCGGCGTTGGGGCCGCGTGGCCCGCTGATGGCCCTAGAGACGGTGGGGGCATATGTCCAGCGCGATTTGCGTGATGCCGCAAGGTCACCATGCACAATTTTCTCGTCATTCCCGCGTAGGCGGGAATCCATCACCAGAAATTTCGGCAAAACGTGCCGCGATCCTGCTACCGTGATGCGGGTGATGGATTCCCGCCTGCGCGGGAATGACGATGTCTGGAAAGACTCAACGACCAATATGAATATGAGCAAAAAATAGCTGTTGGCCTTGATCGCTTTCAGAGTCTATTCAGCCGCCAACGTCTCTGGCAGGTCGCGCGCGGGTGCGGCTGCCGCTTCATTCAGACAATTTTGAGCATTTGGCAAAGGGTGCAACATGGCCGGTTTCGGGCTAAATTTTGGGCGCAGCGTATATTGTGCAGCAGCGATTGCGGCGCTGGTATGCACAATGCCCGCGCAAGCGCAGGACAGCAGCGTCGCTGATTTCCGGCTGACCCCGCAAGCCAGCCCGACGACCAGTGTGCAAGGCCCGGTCGATCCCGAAAGTCCGGTATCGACGACGCCATCTGCCCCCACATCGGTGGCTAGCCCAACGCCCCGCATCACGCCGAGCG
>JBGSTI010000208.1:0-4366 GCA_041736605.1 Sphingomonadaceae bacterium | reverse complement strand
CTTCGGAAAAGCCATTATTTTCCGCCGGAATGAACGGATTTTTACCAGTGATCGGGCAGGTGCCAGCCACCACCGAACAGGCCGGGCGCGGGCGGACATAGGTAATCTCTGCCGCCTTTTCTTCCCGCGACCAGCGGATGCCGGCGGTGAACGTCAGGGCGTCGGTCAGGTCATAATCGCCCTGCGCAAACAGGCCCAGAACGTCATGATCCTGCGCGCCGCCGCCATAGGATTTGAGCGGCGATACGGTGGGCAACAGGCGGTCTTCGCTATAGGCCAGTTTCTGGTGAAAAACAAAGCTGCCAACCGTCAGATCAAACGCGCCATAGCTGGCGGCATAGCGCAATTCGTTCGAATATTGTTCCTGCGAGAAATCGGTGTCCGAATGGAACAGGAAGCGCGGGGTGGCGTCGATATCATTGCGGGTTTTGCCGCGATAATCGCGATAGCCAAAGATATTGGTGATGGTGCCGCTGCCCAATTCCCAATCGGCGCGCACCGTGGCGAAATTGGCGCGGGAATCATAAAAGCCCTCTTCATCGATCGACAGGTCAAAGCTGTCACGGCTGAAAATGCCGTGATTCTGGCCGTTTGCGCCATCGCCCTTGCTGTCAAAATATTCACCCTTGGCGGTGATGGTCAGCGTGTCGCTGGCCTTTAGGGTCAGGCCGCCACGCAGGATGACGGTTTCAGCTTTGCCGAAATTGCCATTGTTGAACAGGTTTTTGAAATAGCCGCCATCGCTGTTGTAATAAGCACCCAGCTTGAAGCTCAGCACGTCTTCAATGATCGGGCCGGATACGGTGCCCTGCACAAACATGTTCATCGCGCCGCGGCCATTATCCACCGGACCCTCAGCTGCGCCCTTGAACTTGAAACGCCAATCATCGGTGGGATTGCCGGTGTTGAGCAGCACTGCGCCGCCGGTGGTGTTGCGGCCAAACAGGATGCCCTGCGGCCCGCGCACGATTTCCACGCTGTCGAGGTCAAACGTGTCAAACACGACGCCCTGATTGACGCCCAGATAGACGCCATCGACAAAGGTGCCGACGGTCGGGTCAATGCTGGGGATCGAAGAATTGATGCCAAGGCCGCGGATCGAGAAATTGGCGGTGCCGCGCGACGTGCCGATCTGGTCCAGCGAGACATTGGGGACCGAGAAGGACAGGCTCGACACATCGCGCACCTTCAGCGCATCCAGCGAATCTGCTCCATAGGCGGTGACGGCCAGCGCGACATCCTGCACATTTTCGACATTCGCCTTTTTGGTGGCGGTCACGACGATTTCGGCGGTCAGCGCGTCAATGGCATTGCCGCCCTCGGCTTCGCCTTCGGCATCCTGTGCATAGGCAGGGGCAGCAAAGGCAAAGGCGGGCAGGGCAACGCCCAGCATCAGGGTGCGGGCAAGATTGGGCGAAAAGCGGGGGGCTTTATAAAACATGTGATTTTTCCATTTTACCATCCGGCGATCCTGCCGGGCGGAGGCCTGTTAGCATGATCGCGCCCGTTGCAAAGGCTTGCGGCGCGGTTTGATGCACCCATGCGGCGCATCGGCAACAGGTGACGTCGCGGCATTTGGGTTTTGGGGACAATGCGGCTTTCAGCCAAGATCAAAAATAACGCATTGTTCCTGAGCCGTTAGAACCGCCTGCCAGATGGCAGGCTTGCCCAAAGCGGCGCGAATTGCGGGATCGTCTGCCGCCATTGATCCGGTGAGCGTTCCAAAGGCGGGCAGGATCAACCGGTCATCGCCGCGCACGAAACAGCGGCGGCGGATGGATCGCCCACGCGCCTTGCGGGTGATGCAGGGGTGAAAATGGCCGGAAATCTCGGCTCCCGGATTGGTTGGTTCGGCCTTATGCCGCAAAGCGACGCCCGCCAGATCGGCCTCATCCACCACCGCGCCGCCCCATTGGCCCGCCACCGCCTCGTCATGATTGCCCGCGATCCACACCCAGTCATGCCGCCGGGTCAGCGCCATCAGATGCTCTGCTGCTTGCGGTTCCAGCCGGTCTTCGCCCGCGTCATCGTGGAAATTATCGCCCAGGCAGAAAATCCGCTGCGCGCCGGTGGCGGTGATGATGCTGTCCAGCCGCTTCAATGTTTCGCGGCTGTCATAAGGGGGAAGCATCTGGCCATAGCGTGCGTAAAAGCTGGCCTTTTCCAGATGCAGATCGGCGACCAGCAAAGCTCGCGTGGCGACATGCAACAGCGTCAGCCCATCGGCGATCAGCCAGTCCTGATTTGCGAACGAAAAGGGAACCATAAGGGGCCTCTAAGGGGGGGCAAACCCCTTGGCAAGGGGCCGCTGGCTGCTTATGGCGCAGGCATGACCGAGAATGACTCCAATGACCTTCACGTGATGGCGCTATACTGCTTTGCGCCGGTGGCTGACCCTGAGGCCTTTGCCGCAAAGCTGCGCCATCTGTGCGAGGAACTGGCGGTCAAAGGAACGCTGCTGATCGCCACCGAGGGACTGAACGGCACCGTGGCAGGCAGCGATGCGGCCATGGTGACGCTGTTGAGCGCGATTACTGCAACGCCGGGATTTGAAAACCCGATGCAGCGCCATTCGCGCAGTGCGGGCTATCCGTTCAAGCGATTGAAGGTAAAAGTGAAAAAGGAAATCGTCACCCTGGGCGTGCCCGGCGTTGATGCCGCGAGCCAGCATGGAACGCATCTGACGCCCGAACAATGGGACGCGCTGTGCGCCGATCCTGACACGATCATCATCGATACGCGCAATGATTATGAAGTGGCAATTGGCACGTTCAAGGGCGCTCTCGACCCACACACCAACAGCTTTACGGCCTTTCCCGCCTGGTTCGATGAACGCGCCGCGCAGTGGAAAAGCGCCGCCAAACCGCCCAAATTCGCGATGTTCTGCACCGGCGGCATCCGCTGTGAAAAGGCCACGGCCTTTGTCAAAAGCCGGGGCTTTGACGATGTGTTCCATCTGGAAGGCGGCATCTTGCGCTATCTGGAGGAACGCACCGAAGACCAGGGCTTGTTCGAGGGCGACTGCTTTGTGTTCGATGAGCGCGTGGCATTGGGCGCGGGGCTGGAAACGGCCGCGATTGGCCGGTGCAAAGCGTGCGGTGGCGGCGTGCGGCCCGATGCAGAGACGGGCGAGATGCCGGGCGAATGTCCGCGCTGTGGGGCGGAATTGGGTTGATTTCTTGCGCTGGAGTACGGAAATCGCTTACTTGAGCCGACCCGAAAATCCACCGAACTCAATATATTGCCCCTGCTGATCGGGCACGTCGAACAGGATTTTCTTACCCGCAAAATCAATGGCCACCCGATCAAAGCGGCTGAGCGTCGACATGCCCAACAACAGGGCAGGGCGGTCGGTTAGTTCCAGTTCCTTGAAAACCGGGCTGTCGGCAAAGGCCAGCGGCATTTCGGCAAAGCGCAGATCGCCCATGCGAAATTCGCGCGCGACGCCGAATTCGGCGATCAGGCTTTGCCCGGTCACCGATTGCAATTGCGTTTGCCCCTCCAATGTCATCCGCCCACGCAATCGCGCTTGCAGCGCCGGGTTGCCAATGCTGGATTGCGCGCCAGTATCCAGCACCACCGCCACTTTTACGCCGCCAATGAGCGCGTTGGTGATGATCAGCTGGCCCGATTTGCGCCGCGCCGACACCACGATTTCATAGCCCTTGCTGCTGCGCCGCCCGGTCTTGGCCTCCAGCCCGATCAGGCCTTTGCGAAAATCGAGCATCACCGTCTGGTTTTGCAGGCCGTCCAGCCCCAATATGCCGTCAACGCCCATATGCTCGCCATCGAGAACGGGGGTTTGCAGCCAGTCGAACTGCTGCTTGCCCAGCCGCAGCGACGGCAATTCGACCATATCGACATTGACCGATCCGGCCAGGCCCAGCACGCGGATCGTGCTATCGGGCACCAATCCCAATTGATTGACCATCGCGCGCGAAATCACGGTGCGTTCGGCGCCCGTATCGATCAGGAAACGGAACGGCCCCACGGAATCGACATGCACGTCCACGGTCATGCGATTGCCGGTTTCGCGGCCTGTGGTGACATAGTCGATGGGGGCAGGCGCGCTGCCCGGGGTTATAGGTGGAACAGCAGGCGATTGCGTGGCCAGTGCCAGCAACGCCGCGAGGCTTTGATTGAGCCATAATGGAATAAGACCAGTCATCGTCATCCTCCATGACCGCTTATGTTTTCGCGATCTTTCGCAAGTCTATCATGGATGGCGACGATCCAGAAACACCAACGGCCCGCCAGTGCCGATGCGCTGACGGGCCGTGTTGTTGTGATCGGGATTTAATTTACGGGCTGGCGGGTGTTTCGTCTCCGCCGCCGCTGCTGGCGGCAAGGCCAGCCAGACCGGCTG
>JBGSTI010000464.1:0-2518 GCA_041736605.1 Sphingomonadaceae bacterium | reverse complement strand
TCGAAAGTGCTGCAAACCCGTTCGGTCAGCTTGGCGATGAAAGAAGGCGTGCGGGTGCAGGTATTGTCGTCGTTCATCGATGACGACGCGCCGCCGGCCGATAGCCTGCCGGGCACGATGATTGTCAGCGACGACGAATTGGAAGGACTGGAAATGGAACGCCAACTGATCACCGGCATCGCTGCCGACAAGAATGAAGCCAAGGTGACCGTCACCCGCGTGCCCGACCGTCCGGGCGCCGTGGCGGCGATTTTCGGTCCGCTGGCCGAGGCCAATATCAATGTCGACATGATCATCCAGAATATCGCCAAGGACAAGGGCGAGACCGATGTGACCTTCACCGTCCCCGCCGCCGATCTGCCGCGCGCGCAGGCGCTGCTGGAAGAGCATCAGCCGACCATCGGCTATTACCGGATGATTGCGGATAGCAAGGTTGCGAAAATCAGCGTGGTGGGCGTTGGCATGCGCAGCCACGCGGGCGTTGCAGCGACGATGTTCAAATCGCTGGCGGATCGCGGCATCAATATTCAGGCAATCAGCACCAGCGAAATCAAGGTGTCGGTGCTGATCGACGAAGACGAAACTGAACTGGCCGTGCGCGTGCTGCATACGGCCTATGGGTTGGACGCGGAATAATTTGGAAATGATGTACCCCGGCGAACGCCGGGGCCCAGTGTTTCGGGTTTAAGCCAGTGTTTCGGGTTTAAGGCTGGACCCCGGCGTTCGCCGGGGTACGTATTGTCTGACCCACCATCGTCACCCCGGACTTGATCCGGGGTCCATCCTTCGCAACAACCCGCCGGATGTGGGGCGGGATGGATGCTGGAACGCAGTGACCGCAGGTCAAATAAATTCAGCATGACGAGGTTTGAAAGACCATCATAAGTTTCGTCATTGCGAGGCCGCAGGCCGCGGCAATCCAGAGTGTGGCGCACAGACCTCAAATCAAGCCACAACCCCCGCCTCGCTCATCCCCGCGCTGTTATGGCGCAGCGCCTTCAGCACTGTCTCCACAATATCGGGCGCGTTCAGCCCCGCCTCGTCATATTGCTTGTCCGGGCTGTTTTGGTCCTGAAAACGGTCGGGCAGGCGCATCGTGCGCAGTTTCAGGCCGCCATCGATCAGGCCCTCGTCCGATGCCATGGTCAGCACATGCGCGCCAAGGCCGCCAACCGCGTTCTCCTCAATCGTCACGCATACATCATGCGTGGTGAGCAGGCGGCGGATCAGCGCCTCGTCCAAAGGCTTGGCAAAGCGCAGATCGGCGACCGTGGTGGGCAAGCCCTTGGCGTCCAGCTGATCGGCGGCTTTCAGCGCCTCGGCCAAACGGGTGCCCAGCGACAGGATCGCCACCTTGTTGCCCTCACGCACGATCCGGCCCTTGCCGATTTCAAGACGTAGCGGCGTTTCGGGCAGGTCGATGCCAATGCCATTGCCGCGCGGATAGCGGAAGGCAATCGGCCCGCTGTCATGGCACGCGGCGGTATAGGTCATGTGGACCAGTTCAGCCTCATCCGCCGCTGCCATCACGACGAAATTGGGCAGGCTCGCCAGATAGGTGACATCGAAACTGCCCGCATGGGTCGCGACATCAGCCCCGACCAGACCGGCGCGGTCAATGGCAAAGCGCACGGGCAGATTCTGGATCGCCACATCATGCACCACCTGATCATAGGCGCGTTGCAGGAAGGTGGAGTAAATCGCACAGAAGGGCCGCATCCCCTGCGCGGCCAAACCGGCGGCAAAGGTAACCGCATGCTGTTCGGCAATGCCCACGTCAAACGCGCGGTCGGGATGCGCCTTGGCAAAGCGGTCCACGCCCGTGCCGCTGGGCATCGCGGCAGTGATGGCGCAGATCAGCGGATCGGTGTCCGCTAGCTTGGCCAACGTATCGCCAAACACGTTCTGATAGGCGGGCGGTCCCGGCGGGGCCTTGACCTGTTGGCCCGTGACAACATCGAATTTCTGTACGCCATGATATTTGTCGGCGCTGCTTTCCGCCGGGGCATAGCCCTTGCCCTTTTGCGTGACGACATGGATCAGGCACGGCCCTTCGGCGGCATCACGCACATTTTCCAGCACCGGGATCAGCTGATCCAGATTATGGCCATCAATGGGGCCGACATAATAAAAGCCCAGTTCCTCAAACAAGGTGCCGCCCATCGCCATGCCGCGTGCAAACTCGTCTGTCTTGCGCGCCGCATTGTGCAAGGGCCCTGGCAGCTTACGCGCCAACCGCTTGGCCAGATCGCGCAGGCCCAGAAACTCACGGCTCGATACCAATCGCGCCAGATAGGCCGAAAGCCCGCCCACCGGCGGCGCAATCGACATGTCGTTATCGTTAAGGATCACCACCAGCCGGTTGCCCGCGGCCTGCGCGTTGTTCATCGCCTCATAGGCCATGCCCGCGCTCATCGATCCGTCACCGATGACGGCAATGCCCTTGCCCGGCTTGTTCGCCATGCGATTGGCAATGGCAAAGCCCAAAGCGGCGCTGATCGAGGTGGAGCTATGTGCC
>JBGSTI010000457.1:0-2293 GCA_041736605.1 Sphingomonadaceae bacterium | reverse complement strand
GCGGTCCAGCCCGGCAGGCAGCGTTCCGGCAGCGACCAGCGCATCCAGCGCGGTGTTCAGATAATCGGCGTAATCGGCATAAAGGGTCATGGGGTTTTTCACTATAATGGTTGGGCAATGGGGTTTAGTGCGAAGCGCCGGTTTCATTTCCATCGTCACCCTGAACTTGTTTCAGGGTCCATCCATCCCGGCAGTCGTCCGTTGCGGCGGCGGGATGGATGCTGAAACAAGTTCAGCATGACGAAGTGAGGAATTACCTTCGTCGCAAGCACCAAACCCGTATCCCCGCGCCCTAGCCCAAGAACGCTGTTTCGCAAAGGCCTGCAATCGTCCCGCTTGATTTGCGCCGCGCCATCGGGGATGAGAAACAAACAAATGTCGCCATCACCCAAGGATAAACATGACCTCTCCCGCGCTTGACGGCCTGTTGACTGCCTTTGCCACCACGCAGGATCCGCGATTGTTGGTGCCCGCGCTGGATATGGCGGCGGATGATGGCGAATTGCGGGCCGTTTTGGCGGCAGCTTCGGGGCTTGATGCTGACGCGCTGGACGATGATCTGCGCCTGCAATTGGCCGATGCGGCGCGCGATGCCGGGGATTGGACGCTGGCAGAGCGGTTTGCAAAAGGGCTGGATTCGGCGTTGGCCATCGAAGTCGAGGCGCTGATCGAACAGGGGCATTTGCGCGCGGCCGAGGATCGCTATCGCGCGGCCATCGCTGCCAATCCGACGCTGGAAGATCCCGGCCTTGCCGCGCAAATCGCGGATGCCAAGGCAGAAAATCCTGACGCCGATCAATCCAATGTCATCGCGCTCAATCGCTTTGGCGGTGGCCAACATGCCAGCACCGCGCCCGAAACCGAAGAAATTGCCGCCGCGCGATTGAGCTTTACTGAGGCGGGCAATGCCATTGATTTCAGCGATGTTGGCGGTCTGGACGAAGTCAAGAAACAGATCAGCCGCCGCATCATCGCGCCATTTCAAAAGCCCGGCCTGTTCGCCAAATTCCGGCGCAAGGCAGGCGGCGGTGTGCTGCTTTATGGCCCGCCGGGTTGCGGCAAGACGCTGATCGCACGCGCGACGGCGGGCGAGTGCAAGGCGCGCTTTATCAACGTGCCCGTCACTGATGTGATCGACAAATATGTCGGCGAACCCGAACGCAAGCTGGCGGCCATATTCGCCGATGCCCGCCGCGAAACGCCGACTGTGCTGTTTTTTGACGAGCTGGAGGCTTTGGCCGGACGGCGCGGGCACCAGACCAGCCAGCATGAAATCAGCATTGTTTCGACCTTCCTTGCTGAACTCGATGGCTTTGAAAAGAATAACGAAGGCGTACTGATTCTGGCCGCCACCAACATGCCCTGGGGCGTTGATGCTGCCTTTCGCCGCTCAGGCCGGTTTGACCGCTTGTTGTTCATCCCGCCGCCAGACAAGGGTGCGCGCGCCGCGATCCTGAAACTGCAACTGGCTGGTCGCCCGGTCGAGGATGGGCTGGATGTGGACGCGATTGCCGCGCGTTGTTCGGGTTATTCGGGCGCCGATCTGGAAAATCTGGTCAACACCGCCGCCGATTTCGCCATCGAGGAATCGATCGATAAGGGCGCTGAACAGGCCATCGGTACCCGCCATCTGGCCGATGCGCTGGACGAAGTGCGCGCCACCACATCCGAATGGCTGACCACGGCGCGCAATTTCGCCAAATATGGCAATAATGGCGGCCAATATGACGAGGTTGCCGATTTTCTGAAAAAGCACGGCAAATGAGCAATCCTTGGGTGAGCAACAGCGCCGAGCCACGGCCCAGCGCGCAACGCTATCGCCTGTCTGACGAGCCAGAGGGCGGCCGTTTTGCGCGCTTTGCGATATCGCCGATTCTGGTCGGCATGGTGGCGTTTTTCTTTTCGCCCTTGGGATTGCTGGTGATCGGCATTCACGGTCTGATTATCAACGGCACCCATAAATGGCGCGATGTGGTGCTGACCGTTCTGGCTTGCGGGCTGGAAATCATCATCGCCATCATCCTGTTTCAAGGGCGCAAACAGGGCTGGCTGGAATTTCCGCGCGATGGCTATTTCGATGCCGTTGCCTCCACCATATCGTTCGTGATGATCATGAAAGTGCTGCTCGATCAATCGCGCACTATGGCGCTGCGCCAGGCCTATGCCAAAACATGAACGACATGATCGCCCGCGCACTGGACAATGCCCGCCGCTATCGCCGCTTGGGCCAGATTGACGCCGCCATCGAAAGCTATCGCGATGCGCTCAGCCAAGATCCTTCGATAGCCGACGC
>JBGSTI010000121.1:0-15440 GCA_041736605.1 Sphingomonadaceae bacterium | reverse complement strand
CGGCCGATGCCGAAGCCAGCATCACAGCCATGCCTGTAAGGCCGAAAAGTCCTGCTTTCAGGGGCCGATTGCCGATAGTCATGCTAAGTCCCGTTCCTGATTGGCCGCGCAGATAATTGCCCGCGTGGCTTATGCTTAATTCCTGCTGATGCGTTCATCACGCGCGCGCGCCTGCATGTCAATCTGGCAAGTCGACAAGCCATGCCAAAAAGCCACGCGCGTTGCCTCTTTGCCACCCTTTAACGACTGGCTGCTATTCGGGTTGCTAAAGCTCATAAGTTGAACGGAACATTGCTCGATATGTTGCACCGCTTCATTCCCTATCGCTACCGTATGCCGTGGCTGAATGCCCGCCATGACGCGGTTTGCCGCCCCGTGCTGGATACGCCGCCGATCCGCGCCGCGGATGATGGCGTCGTGCTGTTTTCGATGATGGGCACCAAAGTGCTGCTGCCCTATCTGGTCGCGGTCAAATCGCTGTGGAACAATCTGCATCGCGGACGGGTGATGATCCTGGATGATGGCACGCTGACCGCCGAGGACAAAAAGCTGCTCGCCTATCATTGCGACAATCCCGAAATCCGGTCGATCCACGATGTTGATGTCGGCGACTTTCCCGTCGGCGGTACATGGGAGCGATTGCTGACCATCCTTGATTGCCGCGCTGATGATTATATGATCCAGCTGGATAGCGACACGGTGACGATTGGCGACGCCGATGACGTGCGCACCGCCATTGATGCCAATCGCAGTTTCACCCTGCTGGGCGGCACTGATGCCGATATCGGCGCGCTGACCTGCGCCGAATTTTCGCCCCGCCTCTATCCCGATGGCATCAATGGCAGCCATATCCAGACACGGATGGAAGCCGATATGGACAAGCTGCCGCTGGCCGAGACATGGCGCTATATTCGCGGTTGTTCGGGCTTTACTGGCTTTGCGCGCGGCGGCAATGGGCGCGCCCTTGCCGATGCCTTTGCCAAGGCGTGGGAAGAGCGGCTGGGCCGTGAGGCCATGCACATCTGGGGCACCGAACAGGTTACCTCCAGCTTTCTGATCGCCAATGAACCCGATCCGTTATTGCTGCCACCGGCGCGCTATCTCAATTTCTGGGGCGATGGCTGGGGCCAGGATGCGCGTTTCATTCACTTTGTCGGCGCGCATCGTTATACTGGCAGCGCCTATGCCGATATGACGCGCCACGCCATTGCGGCGATGCGGACGGCGAAGGCGGCGTAAGCCATATTAGGACTTAGCAGTCGCGCCATCATCGGCTAACGCGCCGAGCATGACTGCCGCCCCCCGCTCGATCCTGTTGCCCGTGCTCGCTGTCATTGGCGGCATTGGCACGTTCGGGCTGATGGACGTGTACATGAAATTCGCCACGCTGGCGCTAGGGGCCTATTCGGCGATCCTGTGGCGCTGTGCGCTGGCGATCCCGGTGGCATGGCTGCCGTGGAAGTTGCGCGGCGGGCGCTGGCCTGAACCGGATATCCTGAAACTGCACCTGATGCGCGGGCTGTGCTCAACGGGGATGACGTTGCTGTTCTTTTGGGGATTGGCGCGCACACCCATGGCCGAAGCCATTGCCGTGTCGTTTATCGCGCCCCTGATTGCGCTGTTTCTGGCGGCTTTAATCCTCAAGGAACAGGTGGGCAAGCGCGCCGTATTCGCCACATTGCTGGGCCTGTGCGGCGTGATCGTGATTATCGCGGGCAAAGCGCAGGGCCATTTCAGCGACGATGCGCAATGGGGCATTGCCGCAATTCTGGCCTCTGCCGTGCTCTATGCCATCAACCTGATCCTGCAACGCAAGGTATCGCAATTGGCCGATGCATTCGAAGTTGCGTTTTTCCAAACCGCCACAATGCTGCTGATGCTGTTGCCGGCCGCGCCATGGCTGCTGGTCGCGCCGGGATGGACCGAGCTGCCCTGGCTCGCCGCCTCTGCTGTGCTGGCCACACTGTCGCTACAAATGCTCAGCTGGGGCTATGCCCGCGCCGAAACACAGGTGCTGATGCCGGTGGAATATACCGCGTTTCTATGGGCAATGCTGTTTGGCTGGCTGTATTTCGCGGAAGCTGTGGGCTGGGCAACCTTGGCCGGGGCGCTGCTGATCGTGACGGGCTGCCTGATCGGAACGCGCAAGGCCGCCGCGGCTTGATCGGTTATGTCTGCGCGACGATTTCCACCAAGACGTCGCCGGGCTGAATGATCGTCTTGTCGCCCTCCCAAAAGCCAATGGATTGGCCACCGCGGACGATGCGGGTGCCAAGGCCCGTGCTTAGCGCATTCAGCCGCATGCCAATCTCAGCCTGCGTCGCCACCCGTTCGCGCATCATCACCCGGCCATCGGCAGAGGCCAGATCGGCCATATATTCCACCGCCTGACGCGCTGTGGCAGATCGGGCCAGCATCTGACCGCCCAGTCGCACAGGATTGAGGATAAACGTTGCCCCGGCCTGGTGGATCAGGTCTTCATTTTCCTGTGCCCGCACGCTGGCGCTGATCACCACATGCGGGTTTAGCTGCCGCGCGCTGAGCACCACCAAAGCGGCGGCATCATCGCGGCTGGTCGATACCAGCACCGATGACGCGCATGCGATATTGGCGGCATCCAGCGTCTGATTGGATGTGGCATCGCCCTGAATGGCAATCAGCCCCAATGATAGCGCCAGATCGACGCGATCAGCCTGGGGATCGACCACCACGATCTGATCGGGCGCAGTCCCGCTGCGGATCAATTCGCGCGCGGCAAATTCGCCGCCTGCGCCAAAACCGCACAGGATCATATGACCGGTCAGCTTATCTCTCATCATGCGCGTCCTGATCTTGTCCCACGAATTGCGGAGAATGAAATTATAGGCTGTGCCCAGAAATATCAGCCACACGAAAATCCGGATCGGTGTAACCACG
The DNA here is from genome assembly GCA_041736605.1 of Sphingomonadaceae bacterium. Lineage (GTDB taxonomy): Bacteria > Pseudomonadota > Alphaproteobacteria > Sphingomonadales > Sphingomonadaceae > JBGSTI01. The sequence continues at coordinate 12,524 of JBGSTI010000121.1, read as the reverse complement.
AACGTATCAAACATCCGCGACTGCGGCGTAACCGGCACGATATCGCCATAGCCAACAGTAGTGACCGTAATCGCAGTGAAATAGACCACGTCGATAAAACTGATCTCGCCGTCAACATTGTCTTTCAGGCCTGCACGATCAACCCAGTGCCCGGCCAGCGCTATGCCGACCAGCAGCAAAACTGCCAAAGCCCGCACTGCCAGTGACTGCCAGACGCTGAGCAAAGGCGCGCGCTGCAAAATGACCGAACGATCATGAACCCGCGCATGCCGATGGCTCATGAATTACAGCCCATAACGCAGCGCCAGCAGCGCCGATAATGTCACCACCATGATCACCACCAGCGGCAGACCGGTTTTGACATAATCCTTAAACGCATAGTCGCCTTCTGCCATGATCATCATATTGGTTTGATAAGCAACGGGCGTGGCGTAACAAAGGTTGCAACCAAATAGAACGGCCAGCACCAGCGGCTCTGGCGGCAGGCCCAAGGTTTTGGCCAATGTGAAGGCAATCGGCGTTCCCACCGCAGCCGCTGTGGCGTTCGAGGCAAAATTGGTCAGCACTGTCACGAACAACATGATCGCCGCCAACACCCCGGCAGCAGGCAGGAATTGCAGGCCAAGCGCCAGCACTTCGCCCATCCATTGCGCCGCGCCACTCACCAACACCAGCTTGCCCAAGGCGATGCTGGCCGCCACCAGCACAATGACTTGCGCCGAAAGCGCGCGGCCCACGCGCTCAAACTTCACACAGCCCGTAATGAACATCAGCACCGCGCCGCCCAGTGCCGAAATGGCGATAGGCATCAGCCCGAAACTGGCCAAAGCCACTGCGCCCACCATGATCGCCAGCGCCAGCACCGCTTTGCCAGAGCGTGGCATTTCCCGGCCCCCTTCCAGAATCAGCACGCCATCACGCTGAGCAAAGCCTTGCGCATTATCTGCCGTCGCTATGACCAGAATGACATCGCCTTCGCGCAACGGGGCCTCGGCCGATTGCAGCCGATGATTGTGCAAAAATCCACGCGCCTGATGCACGCCCATCACGGCCACATCCTCAATCCCCGCGGTTTGCAGCGTCAGGCCGATCAGCCGCGAATCGGGCGCGATGGTCATTTCAAACAGCGTTAGGTCATGTTGCTTGGCCTCTGCCGCGCGGCGCAGGCGGGCCATCAGCCAGGCAGGCGCCATGGTTGCGCCCAACGTGCGCGCTGCCTCTTCCAGCGCGTCATAGGGACCGGACGCATTGATCCGCATACCCTCTTCAATCACCGCCTGCGCGCCTGCATCAAGGCGCACATCTTGCGGCATGGACGGCAAAATATCGGCAATGGTTTTGCCCAGCACCGCGCTTTGCCCGCCCAGACGGAATGTCGCATCAAAGCGCCGGACTTCAGGGCCATCATTGCGCGAATTATCAGGCAGCAGGCGCGGCATCACCAGCCACAAATAGGGCAAGGCAACACAGGCGGCGACCAGCACAATGCCGGTATAATGAAACACGCCAATGGGCTTCATGCCCAAATCGGTGGCGATGGATACAACCAGCAAATTAGTGGACGTGCCAATTGTGGTCGCCATACCGCCAATCAGAATTGCGGAATTGACCGGGATCAGCGTTTTGGAAGCCGGCATCCCGCCCTTATGTGCCAATTGCACCAATATCGGCAGAAACAGCACCAGCACTGGCGTATCGTTGATGATCATGCTCATCGCAAAGGCCAGCAGCAATGTGACCAACAACCCGATTTGCCGATTGAATTTCCACACGCGATTCAGCGCCCGCGCCGCCGGATCCAGCGCGCCGGTAACCACCAGCCCCCGCCCCAAAATCATCAGTGCGCAAATAGTGATCAACGCGTGATGGCCAAAGCCCTCAAAGGCCAGCACCAACCCATCCTTGGGCGCGCTACCCGGCAACGGAAAGAAATACAGGCCGAGCGCGATCAGGCCGATCACAAACAGGGAGATAATCTCAACCCGCGCCTTGGCCGTGGCAAAGGCGTAAAACATTGCGATTGCGAGCAAAATTGACGCAGTGGCATGAAGCGAGGGGGCCGTTATCATAGCCTAGACTTACAGCGGACGGCGGATTACGCCAATGTTCAATTCCGGATAGCCGCCAACCAAGCCCGTGTCGCCTGCGCCACAGCCTTCGCCCGCTCGCTGGGATCGGCAAAACTATCGCGCAGCGCCTTTGATCGCAATTCGATGCTGAGCGGGATATTGTCAGGCAGCGCCGCATAGATTTCAGTCAGCGCCAGTCCGCCTGAACCGCATTGTTCGCGCAGATCAATCGCGTCCTCGATCACCGCAGCAAAATTGGTGGGATTGGGCCGCTTGGCAGGGGCATCGCAAAACTGGGCATAAGGCAGCAGGGCCGGATCAACCGCCGCAATCTGCGCGGGCGTGGTGCCCGAGCGGTCGACATGAATGGGATCGATCAACAACGCGCGCAGCGGATGGGCGACATCGTCCAGCACCGCCATGGCGTTTGCCAGATTGCGCACCTCGGTAAAAATCCCGAACTCCAGCGCGACGCGAATTCCCGATCCCTCTGCATGGCGGCACAAATCAGCCAGTCGTGCCGCAGTCGCTGCCCTATCGGGATCGGATGAGACGCACAGCACATGGCGCGCGCCCAGCTCCGCGCCGATATCGATGGTGCGCCGGTGCAGGTTCATATCGCTGTCAGGCTTGATCCAGATCACCTCAACATCGATCAGGTCCAGCGCGCTATCGGCCAGCGCCGAGCGCACATCGCGCGTGGTGCTGGCCGTCCAGTCTTCCGGCTCTACCCACAGGCCAACGCCATCAAAACCGGCGGCCATGGCGGCGCGCACGGTATCCACCGGCCCAAATTCGGGCAGCACGCCAGAGGCAAGCGCGATCGGGTTCACCGATTTACGCTCACATCACCGGCTTGGGCACCGTGGCGTCTTCCTGCAAATACCAGTTCAGCCATTCGTGGAAAAACTGGTTGCCGCGTTCGTTGCGGCCAAAGATCAGTTCATCCTGTGCGCCCGATTCCAGCCCTTTCTGGATTTCCAGCCCGATCAGATAATCTTCGGTATAAGTCACATCGCGGAAGAAATTGATCGCGGCCTCCACATTGGCGCGGTCTTCCTCGTCGCGGATCGGCTCGCGGCGCAGATAGTTGAGCACTGTGCGATTTTTGTCAGGCGTCGGTCCGGGGAAAAGCTGCGCCACTTGGGTGATTTCCGGCGCGATGAAGGTGGAGACATTGGGGAAGAAAATCCGCACAAAATCAAAGCCGTTATTTTCCTGTGTGCCCCATTGGTCGCGCGGCACATCTTTCAGATTTTCGGCAATCGCATGATGCGGAAAACCGATGCGCATATTGGGGCCAAAGCCTTCATAATGCATGCAATTGCTGGGCGTGCGCGGGTAAATGGTTTCGGGGTGGAGCGAGGCAAAATGATAGCCCTCCAGATAGCCATCAAACGCGATTTTCCAGTTCGCGCCCTCAATCACCCGGCTTCCCATATAAGACCAGTTGCCATAATCCAGCGCCTCGAAATCGGCGAGATAGCCCTGAAAATAGTCATCCAGATCCAGTGGTGCATCGGGGGTCAGGCATACGAAAATCATGCCCGCGCGCTCTTCGCACGGCAATTGGCGCAGGCCGCGCTCCGATTTGTTGACCTCGCCGAATTTCGACGCTTCGGAAATGCCGATCAGCTTGCCATCCTGGCCGAATGTCCAGCCATGATATTTGCAGGTAAAGCGCGGACAATTGCCATGCCCTTCATTGGCCACTGGCGCGCCGCGATGCGAACAGACATTCAGGAACGCGCGAACTTGGCCATCCTTGCCGCGCGAAATAAGCACGGGCATGCCCACGGCGTCCATCGCCTTGTAATCGCCGGGATTGGGCATTTCAGCGGTAAAGGCCAGCATCAACGGGACGCGCTTGAACACCAGTTCAATCTCGGCCTCCCACTGATCGGGATCGGTATAGGACCGCGATGGCACAGCCATGGTCTTGTCGGTCAGGAATGTGGATTTATTTTCCACATAATCCAGCATGATTTCAGCAACATTGCCGACTTGCTCAATCCGGTCCATGGCCCGACTCTCCTGTTTGTGATTTGATCGCACTTGGAGCAAAGGCGCGAGGCCACGGCAAGCTAAGACAGGTAACAGGTGCCTGTCTCTTTTCCCAATTGGCATAGGCATCACCGCGCGCCATCACAGGCCTATGACCGGAGAGAAAACAGCGCCCTGGAACTGGCTGAAAACGCCAGCAGGGCATCACGCCCCCTTTGCCCAATCATGGGAAAACCGAACGATTGCCGATCTGGCGCTGGATGCAGCCCAGGCCGATCCTGATTTTGCCTGCTTCATCGCGGGCGAGACGCAGGCGAGTCGTGCTTGTCTGATTGCCGATGCCGAGGCACTGAGCGTATCGCTGCACGATCTGGGCTTGCGGCCCGGCGATGTGGTGAGTTTCCAGACGCCGAACTGGATTGAAGCGGCCGTCATCAATCTGGCCGCCGGGCTATCCGGCTTGGTCATCAACCCCATTGTGCCGATCTATCGCGATGCCGAAGTGGGCATGATGCTGGCCGATTGCCGGGCCAAGGCTTTCTTTGTCTGCGGGCCGTTCCGCAATTTCGATTTCACCGATATGGCCCAGCGGCTGCAACCCGGCCTGCCCGATTTGCAGCATATCATTTCGGTGCGCGGGGATGCGCCGCTGACCTATGCAGCGTTGGTTGAGGCCGGGCGTGGTCGCGCGTTCAACCGGCCACAGGTTGATCCCGGCGCCGTCAAGATGCTGCTTTACACATCGGGCACCATCGGCAGGCCCAAGGGCGTGCTGCATAGCAACAACACGCTGATCCGCGTCATGCGGCAAAGCGCGCAGCATTGGGGCATCAACCCTAGGGACGCTATCATCATGCCCTCGCCTGTCACACATGTATCGGGCTATGCCAATGGCCTTGAAATGCCGTTCGTGGCGGGCAGCAGCACTATTCTAATGGAAGGCTGGAACGCCGAGGATGCGCTGGCGCTGATTGATCGGCATCAGGTGGTTGGCACGGTGGCCGCAACGCCGTTTCTGGTCGAACTGGCAGCCGCAGCGCGCACGGCGGGCACCGGCCTGCCCTCCTTACGTTTCTTTGCCTGTGGCGGCGCGGCGGTGCCACCCGATCTGATCCCGGCGGCCAATCAGGCCTTTGATAACGCCCGCGCATTCCGTGTGTTCGGCAGCAGCGAAGTGCCTTTGGTGTCTTTGGGCTATCCGGGCGCAGATGATACCCATCTGGCCGCGACCACCGATGGCGCGATCATCGATTATGATGTGCGCATCGTTGATGATGAAGACCGCGATGTGCCGCCGGGCCAAGAAGGCGAAATTCTGGCGCGCGGCGCGGCGATGTTTTTGGGCTATGCCGATCAGGCGCAGACCGCCGATGCTATTACCGATGATGGCTATTTCCGCACCGGCGATATTGGCCTTGTCACACCAGAGGGCGCGATCCTGATCACCGGGCGCAAAAAAGACCTGATCATTCGCGGTGGCGAGAATATCTCGGCCAAGGAAATCGAGGACGTGCTTCACGGCCATGACGCCGTCGCCGAAGCCAGCGTCGTCGCCATGCCGCACGAACGGCTCGGCGAAGGCGTGTGTGCCTATATCATCCTGCGCGGCGAAGCCGATGCAGTGGCATTGGCCGCGCATGTCGCGGCATCAGGCCTCGCCAAACAGAAAATCCCGGAGCGGTTTGAATTTGTCAGCGATTTCCCCCGCACCGCATCAGGCAAGGTGCGCAAGGATCTGTTGCGTGACGATGTGAAGGCTAAGGTGCTGGGCTGAACCCTTTCTGTGCTCCGGCGCAGGCCGGAGCACAGAAGACATCAAGATTGCCCGGTTGCCTTGGCGATGCTGGCCGCCAGTTCGGCCTGGGTCGGGTTACGCCGCAGGGTCAGCCCGCCATTGACCTGCAAATTGTCGCCAGTCATGAAACATTCGTCGCTGGCCAGAAACACCGCCGCGGCGGCCACATCCTCGGACGTGCCATAACGGCCCAAGGGATAGCTGGGCACGAACGCTTCGAACAGACCCGGCACCTGTTTGGCATCGGCATTCATCGGCGTGTCGGTCAATCCCGGAGAGATCGAATTGGCGCGAATGCCCTCTTTGCCAAACTCATTGGCGATGCAGCGGATGACATGATCAATTCCCGCCTTGGTGCCCATATAGGCGGCATGATCCTCTAGCATGATGGTGGCGGTGGCCGAACTGATCGAAATGATCGATCCGCCCTGCCCACCCATCGAACGCGCCATTTTGCGAATCATTGCCTGAAAAAACTGAAACGGACCGATGAATTGCAGCGCGGTCATCGCGTCCAGCTCTTCGCGGCTATTGTCCAGAAACGGTTTCAACAGGCCCCAGCCGGTGGCATTCACCGCAATATCAATGCCGCCCATCTGTGCCACGGCATTATCGGCCAGCGCGTTGACACTGGCCTCGTCGGTTAAATCGCACGCTGCCCAGTGACAACCGGTTTCCTTGGCAAATGCCTCCAGCACATCGGCTTTGCGGCCTGAAACCAGCACCGTTGCGCCTTCATCCATGAAACGCCGCGCCATCACCTGGCCCATATTGCCTGCGCTCGACGCGCCCAGAATGATTGCCTTTTTGCCTGTCAGTCGTGCCATGATCGCTCTTCCTAATCCTGATTTTGCATCAGCCTATCATGGCGGCTCTTGTGGCCGTCCTGACCAAAAGGCGAGTGGTTGCAGCGGCGCTGTGCATCCATCACAAGGCACGATATATAAATTTTGCGCAGGAGAGCGGCAATGGATCTGGGCCTCAAAAATCTGAAAGCAATTCTGGTTGGTGCCAATGGCGGCATCGGGCGGCAAGTCGCGCATGTTCTGGCCCAGGAAGGCTGCCATGTCGCGATCTGTGGCCGCAGCCAGGAAAAGGTCGACAAGGTCGCAGGCGAACTGGCAGGCAGCGGTGTGACCGTGGTGGCCGAGGCGCTGGACGTTACCGATCCGGCTGCTGTCCCCGCCTTTGTTGAAAGCGCCGCCAACACGCTGGGCGGATGCGATATTTTCATCAGCTTTACATCGATCAATCTGGGTGAAGACAGCGATGCCGGTTGGCAGGCGCTTCTGGATAGCGACATCCTGCCGATGCGGCGCGGCGTTGCGGCGGCATTGCCGTTCCTCAAGGCCTCGTCGAACGGGGCGATTATCTGCATGAGCTCAACCGGCGCGGTTGAGGAATTTATGGGCGTGCAGCCCTATAACGCCATGAAAGCCGCTGTGATGGCCTATGCGGCTGCCCTGTCGCAAACGCTGGCGGCAGACCGTATCCGCGTCAATTGCATCACCCCCGGCCCGGTGTGGACCGATGATGGCCCATGGGCGCATATCAAGACCGCGATGACCGAATTTTATGATGGCATTGTCGCGCAAATCCCGCTGGGTCAAATGACGCAGGGCACCGATCTGGCCAAGACCATCGCCTTTGCCGCCTCGCCCGCTGCCATGGGCATGACTGGGGCAAATATCGTGGTCGATGGCGGCTTTACCAAGCGCATCCAGTTCTAAAAGGTCAGGGCCATGATCCCCGGCATTCAGGGCGTCCACCATATCGGCGTGTCAGTGCCCAATCTGGAAAAGGCGCGCGCATTTTATATCGACCTTTTGGGCGGTGTGGAAGAAGTCGCGCCACTGCAATGGGCCGACAATCCGTTTATCGATGCGGTTGTCGGCCTGAAAGACAGCGCGGCGCGGCAGTTTTTCTGTCGTTTGGGCAACACCCATATCGAGGTGTTTGAATATTCAAACCCCCGCTCTGCCGATCAAGACCCTGACAAGGGCGTCCATAATTTCGGCTATACCCATTTCGCGTTGCAAGTGGATGATATCCAGGCCGTGTATCAGCGGCTGCTGGATGCAGGCATTCGGATCCACACGCCGCCCAGCATGGACGGTATTACCATCGCCGCCGATGGCAGCAAGCACGGCTATGCCGCCACCTATTGCCGCGACTATTTTGGCAATGCCTTTGAGATCATGGAAATCCATGACAGCGAGGCGATAAAGCGGGTGTGACGCTATTGCCGCTGCATCGCGCCGCCATCGACGAAAAAGCCCTGCCCGCTCATGAACCGGGCGTCGTCTGATGCCAAAAAGGCGATGACATCGGCGATGTCATCAGGCTGGCCCAAGCGGCCCAGCGCAGCCTTGTTCTCCCAATAGGTTCGAAATTGCGGCATCTGGGTAAAGGCCGGCTCGGTCATCGGCGTGTCGATGGCACCGGGCTGTAGGCAGTTTACGGTAATGCCAAACGGCCCCAATTCACAGGCCATCGACCGGGTCATGCCCAAAACGGCGTGCTTTGACGTACCATAGGCAACCAGCCCGGCATCACCAAAGCGCGCCATGGTAGAGCCGATTGTGATGATACGGCCATGTTGTGACTGTTTCAGATGCGGCACGGCATCGCGTATAAGGCGAAATACCGCCGTCACATTTACCGCCATCACACGATCAAAATAGGCATCATCATGCCCTTCCAGCGGGTGAAAGGCGCTGATGCCCGCACATGGCACCAGAATGTCTATGCCGCCATGCATCGCGACGCAGGCTTCGACCAGCCTGGCGTTGATACCAGCCTCGGTCACATCGGCGATCTGATCGACATCGCCTTGCAAATCGACGCCAAACACCTTTGCCCCATCGCTGGCCAGCCGCTTCGCCGTGGCCAGGCCGATGCCCGATCCTGCACCGGTGATCAGCGCAACCCGCCCGTCCAATCGCCTGCTCATTCGGCGATTTTCAGCACCAGCTTGCCGGTATTGGCCCCGCTGAACAGCCGCATGAAGGCAGCATAGGCGTTTTCAAGGCCCGTCTGCACGTCCTCGTCGATCCGCAACCGGCCCTCGGCAGCCCAGCCTGCCATGACCAGCCCCGCCTCGCCAAAGCGCGGGGCATAGTCCATGATCAAAAAGCCCTTGAGCGTCGCCTGTTGCACCAGAATTTGCCACAGGTTGCGCGCGCCATATTTGTGTTCGCTATTATATTCGCTGATCAAGCCGCACAGCACGATGCGGGCGCGCGGGGCCAGGTTCATCAATTCAGCGTCCAGCACATTGCCGCCGACATTTTCAAACACGATATCGGCGCCATTGGGCGCTGCTGCGCGAATATCTGCCGCAAGCTGATCCACCGATTTGCCTTTATAATCAATGGCAACGTCGAACCCATAATCCTCGATAAGGCGGCGACATTTATCGGCCCCGCCAGCAATACCGATCACGCGGCAGCCCTTGATCTTGCCGATCTGGCCCACGGCAGACCCCACTGCGCCGGCAGCACCCGATACCAGCAAGGTTTCCCCCGCCTGCGGCTGGCCAGCGTCGAGCAGGCCGAAATAGGCGGTCAGGCCAACGGCCCCCATCGCGGAGAGATAACGCGACGACGAATCGACAATCGACACATCAATCGGCGCGGTAAATCCGCCCGGCTGATTGACCGAATAATCCTCTAGCGCATTCAGCCCCATCACCCAGTCACCGGGTTTGAAATCGGGATTTTTCGACGCATGAACAATTCCAACGGTGGTGGCGCGCACCGCATCGCCAAGCGCAATTGGCGGCATATAGCTGGGCGCATCATCCATCCATCCGCGCTGCGCCGGATCAAGCGATGCATAATGGTTACGCACCACAAATCCGCCCTCTGGCGCATTGGGCACAGCCTCGCTCACCAAGCTGAAATCATCTGGTACGGGATCGCCATGCGGGCGACGAACAAGCAGGAAGCGGCGGTTTTCAGACATGGTCATCCTCATCATTTGTTGAAAGTGATCATGCCCTGTGGCCAGAACGCCGCACCTGTAACAAGTGGCAGTTAGCCTGCGCCGCCAAGCCTCTATGATGAAATAGGTAGCACAGCCTGTTGAAAGCGCGTGCACTGTTTAGGGAGGTATCTCATGAAATTCCACGTGTCCCGCCACGTTCTGTTTGTTGCGCTTGCAACCACCGGACTGACTGGCCTTTCGGTCCCCGCTCTGGCGCAGGAAAGCGCCGAGGAAACTGTTAACACCGGCGAAATCATCGTGTCGGCCCGCCGCCGCGATGAAGCGTTGCAGGATACGCCGGTGGCCATCACCGCCGTCAATGCCGCGATGCTGGAAAACAAGGCTTCGGTAAATATCGGCGACCTTATGGGCGCTGCACCGAACCTGCTGATCACCAATCAGAATTCGGGCGGTGCTGCCGCTAACCTGTCGATCCGCGGCCTGACCTATGCCGACATTGAAAAGTCGCAGGAACCCACCGTTGGCGTTGTGGTGGATGGCGTGTTCATCGGCACCAGCACCGGCCAGTTTTTTGACTTTTTCGACATCGAACAGATCGAAGTTTTGCGCGGTCCGCAGGGCACGCTATTTGGCCGCAACACCATTGGTGGCGTGATCAACATCCGCCGCACCCGCCCCACCGGCGAATTTGGTGGCAAGGCTGAAGTGTCCTATGGCCGCTTCAATTCGCTGGCGACGCGCGCTGTGGTCAACGTGCCACTGATCGGCGAAGAATTTGCCGCCAAGGCATTCTATTTCCACAACGAAAATGACGGCGTTTACAAACAGGGTCAAACTGGCGAGCGTCGCGGTTTCTCGAACAACGAAAATTTCGGCATTACCTTCATGGCCGCACCGGCAGGCAGCGGATTTGACGCATTGTTGACCGTTGAAAAGCAGATCCAACGGTCTGATCCAGTGGTGTCCAGCCTTACCCGCACGGGCGAGCTGTTCTGTGGTTTCATTCCGGCCAATGAATGCAACCGCAATGGCACCAGCGATCTGTACACCGTATTCGGCCTGCCCAACCTGACCCAATATTCGGCTCCGGCGGTTACGCTGGAAATGAATTATGATCTGGGCGCGGTAAAGGTGACCTCGGTTTCGGGCTATCGCAGCTCGCGCGAAAACCAGACGCAGGATTTCGATGGCAGCTCGGTAGACCTCTATTTTACCCGCCGTCAGCAGACCTATAGCCAGTATAGCCAGGAACTGCGTTTTGCAGGGGATCTGGGCGATACGTTCGACTATGTCGTCGGCGGCTATTATTTCAAATCCGACTATCAGCTGCTCCAGCATACCCGCCTGTTTGCCTTCAACCCCGCTGTTGATCCGCTCCAGGCCGATGCCAATGCCCAAACTGTTAATGGTTCCACCCGCTCTTATGCGTTCTTTGGAGACTTTAACTGGGAATTTGCTGATCGTCTGCGCCTGTCCTTCGGTGGTCGCTATACCCGCGACAAGAAATCGCTGCGCAATGCCTTTGCCACGACCGGCCTTGTTGGTCAGGGCAGCGGCACGTTCAGCAAGTTCACGCCCAAGGTTGGTATCGATTTCCGTCCCAATGACGACGCGATGTTCTATGCCTCATGGGGCCGTGGCTATCGTTCGGGCGGCTTCTCACCGCGCGCCGCAACGGCAGCCACTGCTAGCGTAGCGTATCAGCCGGAAACTGTTGATTCGTATGAAATCGGCGGCAAGTTCGACCTGTTCGACCGCGTGCTTCAGGTCAATGTTGCGGCCTTCTATTCGCAATATGATGACCTGCATCAGAACACGACGATCCCTGGCGGCCCCACCGGCAACCAAACGGTGACGTCAAATGTCGGCTCGGCCAAGGTCAAGGGTCTGGAAATCGACTTTACCGCCCGCGCTTCGGATGCGCTGACCATCACCGGCTCGCTCGGCATGCTGGACAGCAAGTTCAAGGGCTTTGTGGTCGGCAATATCGCGCCCAATGGTTCGCTGCTGCCGTTCGATTATTCGGCGAACGACCTGATCTATAATCCGAAAGTCACCGCGTCGATTGCGGCGGATTACAAGATCCCCACCAGCTTTGGTGAAATGGTTGCCAATATCGGCTATCGCTATATCGACCGTTATGACCAGCAGATCTCGCTGGGCACGCTGTCGGGCAATCTCACCACCGGACCGATCATCGTCAATGGCAATGATCCGCGCGTGCGCACCGACAAGCAGGGCCTGCTGGACGCCAGCCTGACCACGCGCTTTGACGTGGGTGGCACCGAAGCATGGCTGACGCTTTATGGTCGCAATCTGGCCAATGACAAGGGCATGACTCACGGCTTTACCGTGGCTGGCCTGTGGTCATTCGGCACAGCGCGCGAGCCGCGTACCTATGGTGCAACTCTGGGCTTCAAATTCTGATCCTAGCGATCAGGTTGATTTGATAGCGAAGGGGCTTTGCACGTTGCGGCGTGCAGAGCCCCTTTTGCATGGTTCGATATAAGGATTTCCCGATGGCAAGACTGAACAACAAAATCGCGCTGGTAACCGGTGGCGCATCGATCCCCGGACTTGGCAGTGCCACCGCGCTGCGCTTTGGCGAAGAAGGCGCGACCGTTTTCGTTACTGATATCAACGCACCGGGCGCAGAGGCTGTGGCCGAGATGATCCGCGCCAAGGGCGGCAAGGCCCATGCGATGGCG
>JBGSTI010000119.1:0-1912 GCA_041736605.1 Sphingomonadaceae bacterium | reverse complement strand
ATCGCCGCCGGTGCCGCAAACGTCGATGGCACCGTCTGGCGCTTCAATGCGGATCATTCGCGCCCGCATCGCCCGCACGGCTCCGGCGATTTCCTCTGCGGTTTCATCGCGTTCGGCCATGGCGATCAGCGTCGCCTTGATCTCAGCATCCGCCATCTCGCCATCAATCATCTGGCCAAACAGTGTTTCCGATTCAGCAAGCGACAGCATTACTATTTCTCCGCGATCTCTGCGAAACGCTGCGTCTCTGCGTGCAATCCCTTTGTTTCGCGCAGAGGCGCAGAGTTTCGCAAAGGGCGCAGAGAGTTTACCGTTTATGCCAACGCTTTGGGCGTCATTCCTGCCATAGTCAGGAAGTTGGCCAGCATCGCATGGCCATGTTCTGTGGCGATGCTTTCGGGGTGGAATTGCACGCCGTGGATGGGCAGTTCCTTGTGGTGAAAGCCCATGACATGGCCATCATCGCTATGCGCATTAATGTGCAAACAATCGGGAATATTTTCGACCACCAGGCTGTGATAGCGCGTGGCGATGAAGGGCGAGGGAAGGCCTGCGAAAACGCCTGAATTGTCATGCGTGATCGGCGAAGTCTTGCCATGCATCATGCCGCCGCGCACCACTTTGCCGCCGAAATACTGGCCAATGGATTGATGACCCAGACACACGCCCAGCAAGGGGCGCTTGGCCTCAGCGCAGGCGGCCACCAGATCAAGGCTGATCCCCGCCTCATTGGGGGTGCAAGGGCCGGGCGACAGCAAAAAGCCCTGCGCGCCGCTGGCCAAGGCCTCAGCGGCGGTCAGCGCGTCATTGCGGCGCACGTCCACCTCAACCCCCAATTCCATCAGATAATGGACAAGGTTGAAGGTGAAGCTGTCATAATTGTCGATGACGAGGATGCGGTTCATGGCCTAGTCTTTGGTTCGGTTTGTCACAACAATCAAGGGACCAAGCGGATAGAGATTGTCGAGCCTGCCCGATTTTGGATCCCATAACGCCGATACGGTGCCATCCAGAAACAGCGCATTGGGCGTTTGGGCGACATCGCGCATCATGCGCGCCATCTTGCCGAACGATACGGGATCGTCCGAAATCACGAAATGCGCGCGGCCCTTGGCATCGACGCCGACGCCGTTGCGGATTTTCCGCGAGGGGCCATCCTCGGTAAATTCGGGGTGGAGCTTGCCGTCAATCAACAGCATGGGGCCGGATTGCGTGCCAAATTGCGGGCGCCGCGTGATCTGCGCGGCGAAATCATCGGTCGTCATCACCCGCCATTGGCCATCTGCATCGCCAAAGAACACGCCATTGGGCATCAGGTGGAAATTGCCTGATCCCTTGCTGCGGCTAAGCTTTTGCAGCCGTTCGCCATTTTCGACATAATAGCCGATGGGGCGGCTTTTCACGTCATACATGCCGCCATTCATGGCAAAGGCGATGCCGGAATCGCCTCGTTCCGCCTTAAGACGGGCAAAGCCGCGATAGAGCATGCCGTCCTTGCCGGTAACCGCCATGGCAATGCGGTGTTTGGCCGGACTGGCGATGCAATGGGTAAAGCGGCTGCCGTCAAAGGTGACGGATTTGCAAGCAGATAGCCCGGTAACTTTAGATTTTGTGGCAACTGCTTTGGGCGCAGGTTCAGCGGAGCCTTGCCCCCAATGATACCAGCCGATAGCCAAGGCTCCTGCGCCGATGAGCCCCATCAGCAGCCGGGCTTTCATTGGCCGAATCCAGGCTCTCCGGCGATGCGCACCGCTTCGCGCGCGGCGGCGAACAGCGCGCCGGCCTTGGCTTCGCATTCGCGCTGTTCGTATTCGGGCTGGCTGTCCGCGACGATGCCAGCACCGGCCTGAACATGCATCATGCCGTCGCGGACAATCGCGGTGCGCAGCACGATGCAGCTATCGACCGAGCC
>JBGSTI010000091.1:0-1950 GCA_041736605.1 Sphingomonadaceae bacterium | reverse complement strand
CCGGGCCAGAACGCCGACGCCAAAGTCTCAGCCAGGTTTGAAAACTCCGCCAATGTCCGCGCCGCCGCCGCATCGGGAACATGCACGATCAGCGGGTTGAAATCGGGCCGCCCCTTGGTGCGGTAAATTGCCGCCACGGCCTCCGCCTGCGCCGAATCAGCGGCGAGGCCGTAAACAGTCTCTGTGGGTATTGCGGCGATTCCGCCCGCCTTCAGATGCGCCGAAAATGCCTCCAGTACCGCCAAATCAGCATCGCTGCCGTAGCGTTTTATGCGACCGGGTAACGCATTGTTTGAGCCTGTCATGGCTTGCGGCTATAGGGTGCGCCAACGCAATGCAAGCCGGAGCAGCCAAGCCCATGACCTTTACCGCGCCCACCACCGAACAACTTTTTGCGCTCGACGTATCTGCCGAGATTGCTGGACTTGCCGCGCATGATCGGTTTGCCGAGGCTAGCCCCGATATGGTGGCGGCGATTGTCGAGGGAATCGGCCAGTTTGCAGCCGGTGAGTTCGCACCGCTGAACCGCGTCGGCGATACGCAGGGCGCGACCCTGGCCAATGGCGTGGTCAGCTTTCCGGCGGGCTATGAGGCGGCGTACAAGAATTTTGTCGAGGCCGGATGGAACTCGATTTCCGGCCCCGTGGATCATGGCGGCCAGGGCCTGCCCTTTGCGCTGTCCAGCGTGGTGATGGAAAATCTGGGCACCGCGAACATGGCGTTCACCTTGCTGCCGATCCTGACGGTGGGGGCGATTGAATCGCTGCACCATCATGGCAGCGACGCGCAAAAGGCGCTGTTCCTGCCCAAGCTGATCAGCGGCCAATGGTCGGGCACGATGAATCTTACCGAACCACAGGCGGGCAGCGATGTCGGCGCGCTGCGCACCACGGCGACCCCAATTGCCGAGGGCGAACATGCAGGCCGCTATGCGATCAAGGGCCAGAAAATCTATATCACCTTTGGCGAACATGATCTGGCCGAAAATATCATCCATCTGGTGCTGGCCCGCACGCCCGGCGCGCCTGAAGGAACGCGCGGCATTTCGCTGTTTCTGGTGCCCAAATATCATGTGACGGCGGACGGCCAGATCGGCCCGCGCAATGATGTGCGCTGCGTGTCGATTGAGCATAAAATGGGTATCAACGCCTCGCCCACTTGCGTGATGAGCTATGGCGACAATGACGAATGTATCGGCGATCTGATCGGCGGCGAATTTGGCGGGATCAAGGCGATGTTCACGATGATGAACTCGGCCCGCGTCAATGTCGGCAGCCAGGGTGTGCAGATTGCCGAACGCGCGCTGCAACAGGCGATGTATTACGCGCGCGAACGCATCCAGTCGGCGCGCACTGGCGCTGCTGATAAAAGCCCGGTGGCGATTATCGAACATCCCGATGTGCGGCGCATGCTGCTGCGCATGAAGGCGCTGACTGAGGGCGCGCGCGCCTTGCTCTATTACACCGCAGGGCAGATTGATCGCGGCGCTTTGGGCCTCGATGGAGCGCAATCGCGCGCTGATTTGCTGGTGCCGTTGATCAAGGCATGGGGCACTGATATTGGCTGTGAAGTGGCCAGCATCGGCGTGCAGATTCATGGCGGCATGGGCTTTGTCGAGGAAACCGGCGCGGCTCAGCATTATCGCGATGCGCGCATTGCCCCGATTTACGAAGGCACCAATGGCATTCAGGCTGCGGACCTTGTGGGCCGCAAGCTAGGCATGGACAAGGGCGATACGCTGCGCCGCCTGATGCATGATGTGGTGGCACAAAGTGCGGATGCTCCGGCGCTGGCTGCGCTGGCGCGCGATTGCGTGGCGCTGGCCGATTGGATGTTGAGCGATGCGAGCGTCGATGATCGTCTGGCGGGCAGCGTGCCCTATTTGCAGATGTGCGCGGTTGCCGTCGCCGGGTGGCAGATGCATCGCCAAGCGACCGAAGCGGCGCGGCG
>JBGSTI010000450.1:0-1709 GCA_041736605.1 Sphingomonadaceae bacterium | reverse complement strand
ATACGGATCAGGATGCGCAGCTTGCCGTGGTGCGCAGCGGTGATAGTGGCCCGTTGATCGGCATCATGCCGCTGACCACCGGCGATCATTATGGCCGCCTGCCGCTGAATTTCGTGACCAACTGGTCGCACCCCAATGCCTTTCATGGCGCGCCAATGGTGCGTGCGGGGCATGAACATGTGTTCTGGCATGGGCTGCTGAGTCTGCTCGATCGCAGCGACTGGACCCGGCACCTGTTGCACTGGTCGCGCATCACGCTGGATGGCCCGCTGCATCATGCCTTGCGCGACGTGGCCACCGCCAAAGGCCGCGCTTGCGATATCGTGCACAGCGAATTTCGCGCGCTGCTGCAATCCGAACTGGGGCCGGATGACTATTGGGGAGACGCCGTGCGCGGCAAAAAGCGCAAGGAGCTGCGCCGTCAGGCCAATCGCCTGAGCGATCTTGGCGAGCTGCGCGTGGAAAGCTGGCAGCAAGACCAGCCGCTCACCCCATGGCTAGAGGCGTTTCTGGCGCTGGAGCGGGGTGGGTGGAAGGGCCGCAATGGCTCTGCACTCGATTGCGCCATCGACACGCGCGGCTGGTTTCTTGACATCATGGCCGATGCTGCTGCCCGGCAAAAGCTGGACATCATGGCTATGACGCTCGACGGGCGGCCCATTGCCATGCTGATCCACCTGATTTCTGGGCGTGGCGGGTTTTCGTTCAAGACCGCCTTTGATGAGGAACTGGCGCGCTTTTCCCCCGGCGTTTTGTTGCAACAGCATAATCTGGCCAAGCTGACCTGGCCGGGGCTGGACTGGATCGACAGTTGCGCCTCTGAAGGGCATCCAATGATCGACAGCATCTGGCGGCAAAGGCGGCAGATCGTGCGGATCAGCCTGCCGCTTGATGGCCATATCAACGCCTTGCGCTTTCGCGCTGTGCGCTTTGCCGAAGACAGCTTTGCCCGGCTCAAGGGCCGCACCCCGCCGCATATTGCCCTTGCCCTTGCCCCAAGGGATGCCAAAACGGATGAACGCCCATGAACATCCACCGCGCCCTTTCTGCCCCGCAATTCGATGCGCAAAGCCTGTATGAACTGGAACAGGCCTATCCAGAATCGCCGATCAAATTGCGCCATGGTTTTACCAGCCATCCCCTTCTGGAGCGCGAGGCACTGGCGCAAATGGCCGAGGCCCTGCCCGCCGCATCGGTGGAGTATAATCGCGGCGATGTGCCCACCGGCCTTGGCGATCAGCCCGCGCCGTCCAACGGCCTGTCCATCGGCGAAACCATCCGCCGGATCGAGGATGCCAATAGTTGGGCGGTGCTGAAAAATATCGAGCAGGTGCCCGCTTATGCCGCCCTGCTGGAGGAATTGCTGGCGGAGGTTCGATCCGTCGCCGAACCCCGCACCGGGGCGATGCAGTGCCTTCAGGGGTTCATTTTTGTCTCGTCACCCGGATCAATGACGCCCTATCATTTCGACCCCGAACATAACATACTTCTGCAATTGCAGGGCAACAAGACGATGACGGTATTTCCGGCGGGCGATCCGCGTCTGGCCCCGGCACAAGTGCATGAGGCCTATCATGCAGGGGGCGGGCGTAATCTGATATGGGATGAGGCGTTTTTGCCGATGGGGCAGGCCTTTACCCTTGATCCTGGCGAGGCGATTTTTGTACCGGTCATGGCCCCGCATTTCGTGCGCAATGGCCGGTGGCTTC
>JBGSTI010000038.1:0-9396 GCA_041736605.1 Sphingomonadaceae bacterium | reverse complement strand
CTTCGTCCGCGCGCTGGGCCGCGCCTTAGGCCGCCCGGCTTTGATGCCGCTTCCTGCGTTCGTGCTGCGCTGGCTGCCCGGCGGCATGGGGCAGGAACTGTTCCTCGCCAGTCAGCGCGTGCTGCCCGTCCGCGCAATTTTCGAAGGCTTCGGCTTTCGCCATCCGCATATCGGCGGCGCGCTGGACCAGATTTGCGGCGCGCCAGTGCGTATGGGGGCGGAGAAGGGGAGAGGTGTCGCTTGGGCAGAGGCGCGATTGTTGCATTGAGGAACACTGAGTTTCCGCAACTCGCTTGACGTTCGTTGCATCAAACACAGGAATCATCTAGCATTAAAGATAGGTTTTTTTGGTCTATTGAATGTATTTTGGCACCAATTTGAAATGAATGGGATTTTCTGTGAACTCATCTGATGATTCTGATGTTAAAACCGTTGATGTCATCACGAGAAATCGGTCAGAAAATACCGAATATACAGAGGAATGCATTGAATTTCGACGGCGATTGCAGGCGTTGGCGGAGGATTTGGAAAGCGAAGGCCATTTGCTTTCAGCAGTCCATGTTTCGACCGCTATCGATTTACTTTTGACCAAGGTCGATCCAAAATGGACCTGAATGTTTTGCGATGATGCCGGATTTGAGCAATTAAGAGATCGCCAAACGGCGTCATGTTCGTGTTCCACACGCCGGTTTTCGTGCGAGATAACAAATTTGTGAGGTTGAAATGCAGGCCAGCACAAATGTCGCTCAAAAGAAACTGGATGGAATAACCGAACGGCAGCGCGCCGTTATGGACCTCGTAATTCAACATCGAACTTCCAAGGAAATCGCACGCGAATTGGGCATTGCACCAAACACTGTGGATCAACGCATCAACGCGGTACGTGATAAATTAGGTGCGCAGGATCGCGCAGAGACAGCGCGCCTTTATCAAGCGATTCTGGAACTATGTGGTAAAACCACATATGGTTCCCCGGTGGTCGATTCCTTCGCATCTCAGCGTCTATCGGAGGCTCAGGAGGCCGAGATTGATCCCGTCTTTATGCTCAATGACAACGCTGTCTCGACGGCTGCGGAATGGAGCAAGATTGGACATTTCGACATTCCGGGAGCCAGGGTTTCGGAAAGCAAACTTTGGCGTTTTGCAGCGATCATTATGATTGCAGGGGGCACGCTCATTATTTTGACGGCCATTCTTGCGATCATGAACGCTCTGAACGCCTTGCTGTAATCAGCCTCGGTTCTCAATTTGACCAAAGTCGCAAATTGCGAAACAGGAGATTGAGAAATGAACGACAGCATTTTTGCAATGCGTATCGCACGTCAATTGAGTCGCTGCGAGCATGGCACCGACCAACTGATAATCGATACCGCCGGTTTGGTTTCGGAAATGGCGTCGGCGCGGCTCGAAACCGAAACATTTGGAACTGGCCAACGTGTGATCGATGCGCAGCGCGCGTTGGTTTCGGCACAGACTGACCTGATCCGCGCGCATGCCGACTTGTTGAAAATTGGCGAGGAGCGCGGAGATATGCTGATCAGGCCATGCCCACCTGCACAAGAGCGTCTGGATCAAGTTGCGTAATTGAATTGACTAAGGCGTAGGAACGGATAACATTTTTGGATGTTAGAAATATTCGCGTTCAATTTTATTTTACTGATTAGCATTTCTGCTGGTTTGTGGAAGGGCGGTGGTCCTGAACGTCTTTGCGCCTTGGTCTTCATATTCATGATGATTTTTCAATTATTCGGCACCTTTCTTTTTGGATATCGATACTATAACGTGGATGCTGTTAGCCTCTTCGTGGATGTCCTAGCGTTCGTTGCTATCACTTTCATCGCCTTGCAGGCGAATAGGATATGGCCTTTATGGACCGCAGCAATGCAACTTCTCAGCTGTGCAGCACATTTCGGCAGGCAAGCGATGTTCGAGGTGGAGCCTTTGGTCTACGCTACTCTCAAAAGCGGAGGGACGTTTCTGGCAATTCTCAGTCTGCTGTTTGGAACCTTACATTTGGTCCTTCACACCCGTCGGCACGGTTCCAAACCGAGCTGGATTGCAAGTTTCCGGCCACCGAAATGGATGCCTCAATCGTTAGCAGCATAGGTCGGCTGATTGATAGATTTGCGCCACTCACACATGAACATCTGGTAGTTTTTTTGTTTGATCAGAATGGTGCGTTCAGGCGGGAGATTTGCTTGAATGGAGGCACTTCAGGTCAAATAGTAGGAACATACAGGCCATTGATTTCCTTAGCTCTTGCGTGTGAAGCCCGTAGCTTGCTGATTGCCCATAATCACCCTTCAGGAGACCTCACCCCAAGCCCCGCTGATATTTGTTTCACTAGAAATATTCAGCGAATTTGTCGTCCAATCGAAATCGACATTATTGATCATGTGATCATAGGAGCCGATTCTGCGCTGAGCATGCGCTATCTGGGCTTGCTATGAGTGTCGAACAAGAACTCAAGCTTATCGCTGAGAGATTGATAATCCTCTCATCGACAGATGAAAACGCCCAGAATTTGAATTATAATCAACCAGATAATGATGATTTTCAGGATTTGACGTTATCAAAAATAGCTCGTCAACTTTTAAAACTTCGTCGAGATAGGCAGCGCATATTTTCTGCAGATATTTTTGGAGAACCAGCATGGGACATGTTGTTAGATATGTTTGTCCAACATGCTGATGGAAAGCGGATCAGTGTCAAGAGTTTGTGTATCGGTTCGGGTGTGCCAAATACAACTGCACTTAGGTGGATAAGTGTTTTGGTTGCAGAAGGTTTTTTAATGCGAGAGCCATCTTATATAGATCGTCGAATTACATATATTTATCTTACCAGGAAAGGCTATGAATCGATTCGGGAATGCTTGATAGGATATCTAAGCAGCATGAAAAAATACGGTTCCAAAGGGATATTTTTTGAATAGCTCATTTTCTTCTCCCGCCTTGGCTATGCTGAAGAGCCGCAGGTTGGGCCAGCCTAACCTCCAGAAACACCATGGCAGCCCAGCAAGCGAATGAAGCTGCCTAAGGCGAAGGTGCAATACGTCGGGCAGCCAAGTGACACTCCATAGTTTCTTGTTCTGCTTGTCCCTCTCCGCCAAGCCGCTATGGCGGCGGCATGATCCGTAAACTGGCCTGTATAATTCTGCTCATCGGTTTGGCCCCCGGCACTTTTGTGCGCGATCCGCAGCGGGCGCCCAATATCAGCCAGGATATTCGCTTTCAGGCGGTCGAATTTGTGCAGGGCGATCCCAAGGTTCGCAAGGCGGGGGCGCTGGAATTTCTGGCCGGATGGGAAATGACCAGTGCCAATGATCTGTTCGGTGGCTTTTCGGGCCTCACCAATCGCGCGCAAGGCGGGTTTTTGGCGCTGAGCGATGCGGGCATATTGATGGGCTTTACCCCGCCCGGCCTGCCGCGCACCGCACCCGATTTCATTGCCCAACTGCCCAGCATTACCGGCAGCGAATTATCGAAGGGTGAAAAGGACAGCGAATCGATGACCATCGATGCGGTCACTGGCCGCTATTGGGTGGGTTTTGAAAACGCCAATGCGGTGGCCCGCTATGCCCCCGGCATGGTGCGCGTCGAGAAACGCTATCGCCCTGCCGCCATGCAAAACTGGACGGCCAATGGCGGACCAGAGGCTTTTGTGCGGCTGGCCAATGGCCATTTCGTGATGCTGGAAGAAAATGCCCGCGATGACGGGACAGTCGGCGGCCTTTATTTTGCGGGCGATCTAGTAGAGCGGGTGAAGCCCATGCCGTTCCGCTATGCGCCGCCCAGCGGCTATTTGCCCACCGATGCGGCGGCTTTGCCCGATGGCCGGGTGCTGGTGCTGCATCGCCGCCTGTCTTTTCCCGATGGCTTTACCGCGGCCCTGTCTATCGCCAATCCCGCTGCGATCCGGCGCGGCAAGACGTGGAAAGGCCGGGTGATCAGCCGATTAAAGCCGCCCGTTACCATCGACAATATGGAAGGGCTGGCCATTACCCCATCGGATGAGGGGCCGGATTATCCGATCCTGTGGATGATTTCCGATGACAATTACGCCCAGTTGCAGCGCACCTTGCTACTGGCGTTCCGGCTAGACCTGAAAGCCGTCAACGCGCCTTGATTTGCGCGCGAATGGCATCGCCATCGCCGTCAAGCCGCGGCGCGGGTTTTAGTTCCCGGTCTGGATCGGCGGAAAAGCGGATGGGCGGGGCCATTTCGCGATAGTCGCCGCAATCGGGATGGGTGCGCGTGCGGAAAAATCCGGTTTCCACCAGATGCGGATCATCGAAAATATCGGCCAGATCGCGCGCCGCCATGGCGGGAATGTCATTGGTGGCAAACAGGTCCAGCCATTCCTGATTGGTGTGCGCCGGTGTCAATTGCGCAATGCGATCATAGATTTTGGTCATGTTGGTGTGGCGGTCCAGCGGCGTATCAAAGCCCGGCTGGGTCAGGAAATCGGGGTCGCCCAACAGGTCGAACAATTGCACGATTTTGGGGTCGGTATAGGGCACAATGGCCAGATGCCCGTCCTTGGTGGGGAAAGGCTGACGGCCGGGGTCCAGCTGGCGCGGATAGCCGATATCGCCGATGGGCGGCACAAACACGGCATCGCGCAAATGCTCGGTCATCATAAAGCTGGTAAAGCATTCAAACATCGGCACTTCGACCTGCTGTCCCTCGCCAGTGCGCAAGCGATGGACCAAGGCGGCCAGCATCGCCTGAGCGCCGTAATGGCCCGCCACCTTGTCGGCGATCAGCGACGGGATATAGCGCGGGCGGGGATCGCCATCGGCACGCGGCAACAGGCTGGTGGTGCCCGTGGCGGCCTGGATCACATCATCATAGGCTTGCAGATCGGCATAAGGCCCATCCTGCGCAAAGCCGGTGCCATGCACATAGATAATGTCAGGCTTGATCGCCTTGACCGCATCATAGCCAAAGCCCAGCCGGTCGATGGCCAGCCCGCGCACATTGTGGAAAAAGATATCCGCATCGGCCAACAGGCCGCGCATGACGGCTGCATCGTCCGGATTTTTCAGATCCAGCACAATCGACTGCTTGCCGCGATTAACCGTCATGTGGATCGACCCCATGTCTGGCTTTGTGCGCGGACGGCCCAGATAGCGCGAGACATCGCCAATCGGTGGCTCAACCTTGATGACCTCTGCCCCCATATCGGCCAGCATTTGCGTGGCATAGGGGCCGAAAATCACGCTGGTAAGATCGATGATGCGGATACCGTCGAGCATGGTCATGGGTGCCAAGTCCTCACACTTTAATCGTTCGATTAAATGGTATCGCGCGCGGCTGCCCGATTGGCAAGCGATCAGTTGACCCGTTTGACGCGCACCGCAATCTGGCCATCCACCTTGGCCATATAGCTGCCCATTGCGGCTTCACGGATCAGGATTTTGAAACCGGGGCGGGGATAGCGCGGAATGGCCTTGGTATCGGTTTGCACCCAGCGAGCGCCGTCTTCCAGCACGAACTCCCATTTGCCAAATCCGTTCTGGCTGGCGGATTTGATGACGCCCTCCACTTCGGTCACCGCCTCGGATTCGCCGCCGCCAAACAGACGGACGCTGGGCAGTTTCAGGCCAAACAGGCCGCGCCGGGCCTCTTTCATGGTTTCGCGATCGGCCACGATCACGTCGCGATTGCGGGTGGCGGTATCAAGCGAGGCAACGCGCTGATCATAACAGGCCAGCCGCGCCGAGGCATCGGCAATGGCCTTGCACGCGACCAGATCGGTCAGAATTTGGGGCCGCTCCAACTCTTGCGCGTCTTTGTCGGCGGCGTGCGCTATGGGTGATGACAGCGCGGTGAGCGCAAGGACGCAGGCGGCGATGGGCATGCGGGGAAAATGGGGGGCGGGGCGGAACATCGGCAATTCTCCTGTGCTGCGCCTGGTGTCGGGCGGCGATCTGGCAGTGCTGCACCATAGGGGCGATGGCCGCTATACTGCGCTTGAAACGGCACCTTACGCGCCAGAGCGGCAAATGCAATCGGGCCGAAATCGCGCGAAATCGGCTGAATGCGAAATGAATGAACGTAAATCCGGTTGCGTTTGAAATAATGTTATATCGGCCACATTGCGTGTTGCAATGCGGCAACAAGCGGGCGGGAATAGCACCCGGAAACCGTCATTTCTTTTGCAACCATGTGTCTTTTCAGCCAGTTTGATTGTGACTTTTTGTGACACTATGGACGCATAATTCGGGCTTCCCCTACGGAAAGCGTGGTTTGCGCCAATGTTGCGAAAAGTGATTCTAGGACCCGCTCCGGCGCGGCCCGATCAACGAAGAGGGACAATCTCGTGAAAAAATCCACCATCATGCAGCTCAAGTTCGGCGCGGCTCCGCTCGTGCTCGGCCTTGCGCTCGTGTCCGCGCCTGCCATGGCGCAGGACTCGGAAGACGGCGCCAGCGAAGGCGAAGCGATCATCGTTACCGGTTCGCGCATTCAGCGTCGCGACCTTCAGTCGACCAGCCCGCTGGCCGTCGTGTCGAGCGAAGAATTTGCGCTGGCAGGTGCCGTGAACGTTGAGCAGGTGATCAACACCCTGCCGCAGGTTGTGCCTGGCGCGACCGCGTTTTCGAACAACCCCGGTGGCGGCGTTGCAACCCTGAACCTTCGTGGTCTGGGTTCGTCGCGTACCCTGGTTCTGGTCAATGGCCGTCGCTATGTGTCGTATGACACCAGCCAAGTGGTCGACCTTAACACCATTCCCCAGTTCATGCTGGAAAGCGTTGACGTCGTAACCGGCGGTGCATCGGCCGTTTACGGTTCGGACGCCATGGCTGGCGTTGTCAACTTCCGCCTGAAGCAGGACTTCACTGGTCTTGAAGTCGGCACTCAGTACAGCATCACCGAAGAAGGTGACGGCGGTCGCTTCCAGGCACATGCAGCCATTGGCGCATCGTTTGATGACGGTCGCGGCAATGTTGTCGTGTTCGGTGAATATTCCAAGCGTAAGTCGATCTTCCAGGGCGCACGCGCATTCTCGCGCAATGCACTGGGTGATGATGGCACCGTGCTGTCGCCCGGCGGTTCGGCTACCACGCCGCAGGGTCGTGTTGCCATTGGCGCAACCTCGGTTGTCGGCGCTGATCCCGATGGCGCAGGTCCGCTGACCGCACCGACGCTGAACCGCGCTGCTGGCACCAACTTTGGTACCGCATTTGGTGCGAACTTCGGTCGCCCCGGCGTAACCGACGTGTTCGATTTCCCCGGCGATCTGTATAACTATGCGCCCGCCAACTATCTGATGGTTCCGCAGCAGCGCTTCCTGGGCGGCGCTTATGGCACCTATGAAATCAACGACAATGTGTCGGCGTTCATGGAAGTGACCTTCGTCAACAACCGCGTTGCCAACGAACTGGCGGCGACCCCGGTTACCGGCACGTTCAACGTGTCGCTGGCTGGCGTTCAGCCCTATCTGTCGGCTGCTGATTTTGCTGCCCTGCAACAGATCGACGCCAATGAAACCGCGATCAACGCTGCCCGCGCTACTGCCGGTCTCGCACCGTTGTTCGGCACCTCGGCGGCTGCTGGTCGCGTTCAGATGGGCATCAACCGTCGTATCCTCGAAACCGGTGCGCGTAATGCTCTCGACGAACGTAACGCTTTCCGCCTGCTTGCTGGCGTAAAGGGTGAAGCGTTTGCCGGTTGGAACTATGAAGCGTATTACAGCTATGCTCGTACCCGCAACTCGCAGGTTCAGGCTGGTAACATTTCGCGTTCGGCTTATACCGCCGCCGTGGAATCGGGCCGTATCAACGTGTTCGGTGCCAATACGCTGAGCCAGGCTGACGTAGACAGCATCTCGATCCTCGCCCAGAATGGTGAAACCTCGGTTCTGCAGGTTGCTTCCGCATCGCTCGCAGGTCCGTTGGGCAACCTCGGCTGGGGTGGTGATGATATCGGTCTGGCCCTCGGTGCTGAATGGCGCTCGATGAACGCTCGTTTCATTCCTGACACAGCATTGTCTTCGGGCGACGTGATCGGCTTCAACGCCGGTGACCCGACCCAAGGTGGTTACAGCGTCAAGGAAGTGTTCGGCGAATTGCGCGTTCCGATCGTTGCGGATGCCCCGTTCTTCCATCGCCTCGAAATCAATGCGGCTGGCCGTTATTCGGACTATTCGCTCGATAACGTAGGCGGCGTTCCCACCTATGCTATTGGCGCAGAATGGGCTCCCGTTGCTGACCTGACCTTCCGTGGTCAGTTCCAGCGCGCGGTTCGTGCGCCGAATGTGGGCGAACTGTTCGGTGGCCAGGCCAATGGCTTCCCCGGCGCTTCGGATCCCTGTTCGGATCGTGGTTCGGCTGCTAGCCGCACCGCCGCTGTTCGCACGCTGTGCCAGCAGACGGGTGTTCCCGCCGGTAACGTGTTTACCGCTGGCGTTCAGCCCAACGCACAGATCGAAGGTCTGTTCGGCGGCAACCCCAACCTGCAGGAAGAAACGTCGGATACCTACACCTTTGGTGCCGTATTCCGTCCTTCGTTCATTCCGCGCCTGAACGTCACGGTCGACTATTTCAACATCAAGGTTGAGGATTATATCTCGACCCTGGGTGGTGGTCTCGCCGGTACGCTCAACCTGTGCTACAACGTGATCCAGGACATCAACAGCGTCTACTGTCAGGCCATTGCGCAGGGCGGTCGTGATCCGGCAACCGGTATCATCGGTGGTAACTTCACCCCGCTGATCGGTAACGCCAACGTTGCCAAGCTGGAAACCTCGGGCATCGACATTCAGGTTGATTACTCGATCCCGATGTCGTTCGGCATCTGGGGCGAAGAATCGAGCCTGGTGATGTCGACGCTGGTGACGCACACCATCGACAACAAGTTCTTTGCTGTGCAGCAGCTGGCTGAGAACACCGATTGCGCTGGTGCGTTCGGCCAGAGCGTCTGCGGTAACCCGCAGCCGAAGTGGAAGGCAAGCACCCGTCTGTCATGGCGCGATGGCCCGCTGACCACCAGCCTGAGCTGGAGCCACCTGGGCAAGGTAACCGACGATGACGCAAGCGCCGATTATGTCGTGGAACGCCTGAAGTCGTACAACCTGTTCGATCTCGCCATGTCGGCAGATGTCTCTGACAATCTGACGATCTCGGCTGGTGTGAACAATCTGTTCGACAAGAAGCCCCAGCTGATTGGTGACAACCAGGAACAGGGCAACACCTATCCGAGCGTTTATGACGTTCTGGGCCGTGACTTCTTCGTGAGCGCAAATCTGCGTTTCTGATCTAGTCCATAGGTTACAAGAATTGGGGCGGGGCACGAAAGTGCCTCGCCCTTTTTCGTGGGTGGGTTCCGATTGTTGAGTCACACGGTGCTCCGGCGCAGGCCGGAGCACTATAGGGGTTACGGCAGCGTAACG
>JBGSTI010000496.1:0-1503 GCA_041736605.1 Sphingomonadaceae bacterium | reverse complement strand
GAACGGGTGATCGTGCGCGATCCCAATTATGCCCCCGCCTATGCGGGTTTGGCCGAGGCATGGCTGATCCTGCGCGAATATGGCGATTCCAGCGATCTGGAGGCCTATGGCATTGCCCAGACAGCGGCGGTGCGGGCGCTGAACCTTGATCCGCAATTGCCCGATGCGCACCGCGCGCTGGGTTTTATCCATTATTGGCGCGAAAATGACCGGCGGCGCGCGATAGCCTCCTTTCAACAGGCGCTGAAACTGAACGATAGTGATGCGCTGACGCATTTCTGGTATGCCAATATCCTATCGGACATCGGTGATCATCGCGCCGCGCGGAAGGCCTATGACAGGGCGCGCGCCTTGTCGCCGGGATCGCAGACCATCGAGGTCGAGGCCGCGTGCGCCGAATGGCAGGCGGGCAATGATGATCTGGCGCTGACACAGCTTAGCGCGCTGGCAGCGCGTTTTCCCAAGGACGCGACCATCCACAATTGCCTGGCCTGGCTACACATGTCGCGCGGCGATCTGCCCGCCTTTGCCAAGGCCTTTACCACCAACGCCAATTTGCGGGGCGAACCGGGGCTGCTGCGCATGGCGGAATTGCTCAATGCTTCCCTGGCCAGCGATCCTGCCAAAGCCCATATAATTTTGTTGGATGAAATGCAGCGCCAGATTGCCTTGGGCGAACGCCGGGGGCGCGAGACACCGGCCTTTTACGCATCATCCATGGGCGACCGGCAAAGGCTGATCGGGTTGATGACCAAGGCGCGCAATATTGGCGAAATCTGGAATTCATGGAGCATCACGTCAAGAATCGCCGCGCGCTGGCGCGATGATGCAGAGGTGCAGGCGCTGTTAAAGCCCTTGCGCGGCCCCGATCCGGTAACAGCGGCCTCGATCTGACGCCTCGCGCCTGCCATTGCGCCTTTATGCCGCAATTTACCACATCGACCATTGGTGCATTGCGGTTGAATATCCATCGGTCCCCATGACGGGACGGATTGGGGAGATATTCGATGAAACGCTATCTGATCGCTGCCAGCGCAGCCCTGTTGATCCCGACCATGGCGATGGCCGGAACCGTCTACACCCGTGCCTGGTGCAAGGACGGCGTCCATGGACGCGGCGGCAGCAATGGCGCAGGCGCTTATCCGTGGATTTCGCGCACGTTCACGGGTTCAACCAGCGACGAATGCTGGGACTATGTCCGCGATCATGAAAGCCGTTATGGCCATAATGCTGGCTGTTCTTATGTGACGCCGCAGGGCAATATTAACTGACATAGCCATCACGATACGCCTCTTATGCGACCCGGGGGCGGCAAGTGGGGGATTTCGATAGCGTCCTTGCAAAGGGGGTTGCCGGAATCCCCTTTTGCATCGTCGCTTAACAAAAGCAGGCCTGCGTGATAGCGCAGCGGCATGACCCAGACCACCAACACCGCCGCGTTGACCGACGCTGACGCCGCCACCCTGATCGATACAATTGGCCGTCAGGGCCGCGTGGCACAGC
>JBGSTI010000495.1:0-6317 GCA_041736605.1 Sphingomonadaceae bacterium | reverse complement strand
CAGCAATTGCGCAATGTGCTGGAAACCTGCGGCCTTGCTGAACATACCGATTTCCAGATGGAAGTGAGCATTGATACCGAGGATGGCCGCCTGCGCCCCGATGCTATTGTGCGGATTCCGGGCAATCAGTTGCTGGTGATCGACGCCAAAGTGTCGCTCAATGCCTATCAGGATGCGTTTGAGGCCAATGACGATGATGGCCGCAAAATGGCATTGGCGGCGCATTGCGCATCGATGCGCGGGCATATTCAGGCGCTGGGGACCAAATCATATCAGTCGCAATTTGAAGAAGCACCCGATTTCGTGGTGATGTTTGTTCCCGGCGAGCATTTCGTCTCGGCGGCACTAGAACATGATCCGCAGCTTTGGGATTTTGCGTTTGAACGCAAGGTGTTGCTGGCGACTCCTACCAATCTGGTTGCGATTGCGCGCACCATTGCTGGCGTCTGGCGTCAGGAAGGGCTTGCCCGTGAAGCGCGTGAGATCGGGCGGCTGGGCAAGGAAATGCATGAGCGTATTGCAACAGCAGCCAATCACCTCAAACGCATGGGCGGCGGCCTGACCACCGCAGTCAACAGTTACAACAGCTTTGTCGGCAGTTTTGAACGTAATATCGCCAGCACAGGGCGGCGTTTTGCCGAGCTGAATATCGAAACCGGGAACAAGTCCATCGACGAGGTGCCGGTGGTCGAGGTGCTGGCACGTTATGATCTGGGCGCGGTGGATGACCGGGCGCTGTTCGATGGAACCGCGCCTGAGGAAGAGCATGATGAGACGAGTTGAGGCCCTGCGTTAGGGCGGGGCCCAGCTCCAACATCAAATCGCTTGGCGCAACACCACGCGATGACCATTGCCCGACAGCACCAAAGTCCCATCGGCGCGCCATTCCATCTGCACGGGGCCAGCAAACAAACTGTTGAGCGTATCGTCCTGCGCCATCAGTTCGGGCGCACAGGCCATGCGGGTGGCCATCATCGGCCCAGCCTTCAGCGTCTGGCCAGCTACGCTATAGCTGCCCCCCATATTGTTGCACCCTGCGCGCACAGACAGGCGATCAGGGGTAAATTCCACAATATTGGACCGCGTGCCATCGGCCAAGGCCTTGCCGTCCAGAGTCTCAATGGCCCAATTGGTTCCCGCGAGCTGCTGCACTGGCAGGATCGCACCGCCGCAACCGCGCAGGGTCTGGCCCTTCGCCGTGACGGTTACATTATCGGCGTAAATCCGGTCGCTCATGCCATCGCTGCATTGGCCATGGGTGATGTCGACGGTCAAAGTCGGCGTTTCATAGCGTTCACCATTGATGCCAATGATCGGGCGCGGCTTGGCGACGGTGATTGCGGTTTCGCCATAATTGCCGAGATACTCGATCTTGCTGCCACCGATCAGGACGCTCCACCCCGGTTCGGTGCCAAGGCCGCGATAGACGTCTGCCGAATCGATGGAACCAGCGCTGGACATGGTGGCGCATCCGGCCAGCAAAGCGAAAGGAAGGGCGAGCAGGGGGAGGTTGCGTGTTTTCATGGAGCAAGCCTCTGCCTGAGTGTTTCCGAACGCAAGCTGAATTATGTGATCTGCCCCAAAACCTCATAGGCCATGACGGCACCCGCCATTGCGGCATTGAGGCTATCCGCCTTGCCCAGCATTGGCATTTTTACGCGGACATCGGCGGCGGCGGCATAATCATCGGGCAGGCCGCGTGCTTCATTGCCGATCAGGATGAAACACGGCGCGGCATAGCGGGCCTCGCGATAGGGCACGGCGTCTTTCAGGCTGGTGGCAACCAATTGGCCTTCGCCGCTGCGCAACCAAGGTAAAAACTCCTCCCAGCGGCACTGAACAATCGCCTGGGTAAATACCGCGCCCATGCTGGCGCGCACCGCCTCAACTGATAAGGGATCGGTGCAATCGTCGATCAGGATTAGCCCGCCAGCGCCCACCGCATCGCCGGTGCGCAACATGGTGCCCAGATTGCCTGGATCGCGCATCGCCTGGGCCACCAGCCAGATTTTGGCGCTCAACCGGTCAATCTCATCCAACGTGGTGCCAATATCGTCGAAAATCCCGACCAGGGCTTGCGGATTATCCTTGCCCGATAGCTTGGCCAATATGTCGTGGCTGACTTCTATCACATCGCCGCCGCGTTCCAGCACGGCATCTTCGATGAGGTCAGCGAGCGGCTGGGGATCGCGTTTTTCCGCCACAAACAAAGTGCGCGGGATATGCCCGGCCTCGCGTGCTTCGGTTAGCAGGCGTAAGCCCTCGGCCAGAAACTGGCCCTCGCGCTTGCGGAATTTCTTGTCGCGCAGCGATCGCGCGTGCTTGATCCGGGGATTGGAAAAGCCGGTAATGGACAGCCGCAAGCGATCAATCCTCACCAAAGCCGTCTTTGACCAGCCCGACCAGCTTGCACAGCGCAGGCTCACAGCCTTCGCCCTCGACGATGATGTCGACATTATCGCCCTTGGACGCGCCCAGCATCATCAGCCCCATGATGCTGGACCCATTGGCCGAATTGTCATCCTTGGCCACTTTGATGCTCAAATGATCGGGCAGCATGGCGACCAGATTGACGAATTTGGCACTGGCGCGGGCATGCAAGCCGCGCTGGTTGACGATGGTTACAGTGTCACTAACCTGGCCCATATCATCCCCCCTCACATTCCATGCCCAGCATTTCCGATGCCACGCTGATATATTTGCGCCCCGCATCGCGCGCGGCGTAGACCGCGTCATGGACATTCATGGATTTGCGCGCCCGCTCCAGCCGGATCAGCATGGGCAGATTGACGCCAGCGATCACTTCTATCTTGCCGGCAACCAGCAGCGAAATGGCGAGGTTTGAGGGCGTGCCGCCAAACAGATCGGTGAGGATGATAACGCCTTCGCCTTCGTCCGCCGCTGTAATGGCCTGGGCGATATCGCGGCGTCGCAATTCCATATCATCATGCGGGCCAATACAAATCGGCAGCACATTGCGCTGTTTGCCCACAACATGTTCCAATGCAGAGATGAGTTCCTCTGCCAGCCGGCCATGGGTGACCAGAATCAGTCCAATCATAGGGGCAATCTTGCTCCGAATACCTGCGGTGATGCCTGTGGTCCGCGCATAATATGCATGGCCAAAGATCTGTTATGATCAGCCTGCCGGTCTGCCCTCAACCAGATCGGCGGGGCGGGAGGACAGGTTGCGATGCGAGACAGTGGGCGAAAACCCGGCGTCGCGCAAGCCCTTGGCCATCTGCTCTGCGGTAAATACCGAGCGATGCCGCCCGCCCGTGCAGCCAAAGGCGATGGTGATATAGGCCTTGCCCTGTTTTTCATAAAGCGGCAGCAGGAACAGCAGCAGGTTACGGATGCGGACAAAGGCGGCCTGAAAATCGGGATTGGCGGCGATATAGTCAGCAACCGGCTTATCCTGCCCTGTCATCGGACGCAGCTGCGGATCCCAATGCGGATTGTCCAGAAAGCGCATGTCAAACACCAGATCGGCAATGGGCGGCATGCCGCGCGAAAAGCCAAAGCTGATGACGCTCAATGTCGCGCGTTGGGCGCGCTGTGGGTTATAATATTCGCGGATCGCCTGTTGCAGCTGGTTGGTGGCGAAACTGGTGGTGGAAATCACCACATCAGACCAGCGGCGCAGCGGCTCCAGCCATTCGCGTTCCTGTGCAATGGCATCGGATACGGATCGTTCCTGCGCCAGCGGGTGCGGACGGCGGGTTTCATTGTACCGTCGCTCAAGTTCTGCCCCCGAACAGTCGAGAAACAGCGTTGAAATGTCCAGATCGGCCCGGTTCGAGAGCTGCTTTACACGGTCGATGATGGTCAGCGGATCAAAGCCGCGCGTCCGGCTGTCAAAACCAATGGCGAGTTGCGCCATGCCGTCGCCGCGCCCGCCGCTGGATTGCGGCGTATCGAGCAACCGGTCGAGCAGACGCAGCGGGAAATTGTCGATGGCTTCCCAGCCCAGATCCTCCAGCGTGCGCAAAGCCACCGTCTTGCCCGCGCCAGCCAGGCCAGTGACCAGAATGACGCGATGATGCTTGCTTGCCTTAGCAACCGCCAAGGGGTTGGCGGGTTTTTCCGTGCTCATGTCGATCTGCCTTGTCTTGGCCGGGCAGGGTCAGGCAACCGGCAATCCATATTGGCGCAGCGCCAATTCAGCCTTGATAGCCAAATTTGCTCCATCGGGCCAGAGCGCTATGGCAGGAATTGCGACATTATCGATGGTCCAAAGCGATGGTGCATCAATAAAGCGCGGCGCTTGCGGTGTGAGCAACAGGCCAAGTGCCACGGGCTTGGCCGTGACATACCGCATGGGCATGATACCCAGATTGCGCACTTCGATTCGTCCCGCCAGCCGGGCAGGGGCGCTGGCCAGCAAGGCGCCGTTTTGCTGGATCAACAGCGTCTGATCATCGGCAATCAGATCGGCCCCGCGATCGATCAGCGCCAGCGCCAGACTGGATTTGCCAGCGCCACTATTGCCCGCGATTAAAATGGCTCGTGCATCGACGGCAACACAGCTGGCGTGCATTCGCCATTGGCCGTCATGCGCAAGCAATTCAGGGCAAGGGCAGGCGGCATCCATCGCCATCAGTCGGCGGGGTCATTGAGCCAGGCGGCGGGCAGTTCGATGCGGAAGCACGCGCCCTTGCCGCCATCCTCGCGATCACACACGGTCAGGCTGCCTTGATGCGCCAGGATGATCGAACGCGATATGGCAAGGCCCAGCCCGCTATGCTGGCCGAAATCTTCGTCTGCGGGGCGCACCGAATGGAAACGGTGGAAAATCTCTTCGCGATCATTGTCAGGAACGCCGGGGCCATGATCCATAACGCGCACCGAAACCACATCATCGATGCGCGTTGCCTGCACTTCGATCAGACCCGTTTCGGGGGAAAAGGACACAGCATTATCGAGCAGATTGTCGATGACCCGTTCCAGCCGCGATCCTTCGCCCATCACCACCGCCACTTGCCGCCGGGGCCGGGCATAGGCAATCCGCCGACCAGCATTCAGCCCGCGCTGTTCGCGTTCATTCACCAGATTTTCGATCATCGGCCCCAGATCAATGGGCACAAAACGGGTGCGCGCCAATTGCGCATCAACCCGGCTGGCCTCCGAAATGTCGGTGATCAGCCGGTCCAGCCGCATCACATCATGTTCGGCCAGACCCAGCAATTGGGTGCGCAAGGCCGGGTCTTCGATCCGGCCCAATCCCTCGATGGCGCTGCGCAGTGAGGCGAGGGGGTTCTTAAGCTCATGGCTGACGTCGGCGGCGAACTGTTCGGACGAATCCATTTTCTGGCGCAACACATTGCTCATGTCTGACAATGCCCGGGCGAGCAGGCCGATTTCGTCCGACCGTTCAGGCAGGCGCGGCACGGTTACTTCGCGTGCCCGGCCCAACCGCAC
Organism: Sphingomonadaceae bacterium; assembly: GCA_041736605.1. Classification (GTDB taxonomy): domain Bacteria; phylum Pseudomonadota; class Alphaproteobacteria; order Sphingomonadales; family Sphingomonadaceae; genus JBGSTI01. The sequence continues at coordinate 896 of JBGSTI010000495.1, read as the reverse complement.
CCGGATCGCGGCATCGGCCAGCTGGCGCAGCGGATTGACAATAGTGCGCGCCAGAAACAGCGAGAGCAGAATGGACAGCATTGTCACCAATCCAATGACAAATCCCAAAGTCGCGCGTTCTGCGCGGACGATGCGGGTAATGTCGCGCGCGTTGCTAGTGGTCAGCAGCACTTCCCCGCTATCACCGCTCGGCACCGCAGCAGACAGTACGACTGTGCGATCCGGCGCGAACCGAATCCGGGTGACTGCTTTGCCAGTTTTGGCGGCCTTGATGACTTCGGGCCATGCCTTGGCCGTGTCGCGCGCTGGTTCGGCAAATTCGGGAAAGGGCGGGGCACCGGCAATGGCCTCAATGGTCTTGTCGAGCAGCCGCGCGGCGTGCTTGCGCCAGATTTCCTCATCCGGCGTGCGCAGCCGATAGGATGGTTCTGCCAGTTTGAAGCTGTCGAGCCGGGGCGCGCCATTTGGCCCATAGAGGCGCAAGCGGCTTTGCTGGCGGGTGCCGATATCGGCCAAGAGCGCGGCTTGCCGATCAGCGGGCAGGCTGGCCGCGGCGCTGGCAATAATCGTCGCCTCATCGCTGGCCTGCGCTTCGCGTTCATCGATTAGCCGGGTTCGAAAGCTGTCGAGATAATAGATGCTGGCAGTCAACAGGCCGAGCGCAAAGACGTTGACGGCCAGTATGCGAAAGGTCAGCGAACCGCGCCGCGACCATTGCGGATCGATGAACTCGGCGGAATCATCGTCTGCCGCCTGCGCGTTGGCGGGATCAGTCCGGGGCAAAGCGATAGCCTGCGCCATAGAGCGTATCAATGGCCGAAAACTCCGCGTCAACCTCGCGGAATTTGCGCCGCAACCGTTTGATATGGCTGTCGATGGTGCGATCATCGACGAAC
>JBGSTI010000442.1:0-4653 GCA_041736605.1 Sphingomonadaceae bacterium | reverse complement strand
GAGTTCGCTTTGCGCCTGGCTCAAGGCCGCACGTGCGCCGCCACCGCCGCCCACGCCCGCCGTTCCGGGCACATAGACCGGGCTGGAAATGGTCGGCGGGGTGCCAGCCAGCTGGCCGTTGATCGCCGCCAGCGAGCTTTGCGCCGACATCAGATCAGCCTCTACCTGGCGCAATTCCAGCCGCGCACCTTCAACGCGCGAGCTGACCGAACCGACGCCCGGCAGCAAACCGGCATTGCGGGTTTCAAATTCCAGACGGCGCTGTTCAGCCTCTTCCAACTGGCGTTGGCGCTGTTCCAGCTGGGCATCCAGGAATGCCAGCGTTTCAGACATTTCGCCGCGACCACCGGCTAGGTTTTCCTCGCGGAAAATATCGATCATTTTCTGCACGACGCGCTGGGCCAGCTTGGCATTGGCGGCATCGGAATAGCCCGATTCATTGGCCGAAGCGGTGATTTCAAACAGATTGTCCTGGCTTGCCACCACCTTGATATTCTTGCGCAGGCTTTCCACCGCGCTTTCCATTTCGCGCGGTGAGCTGATCTGCGTGCCCAAATCGGTAGCGCGCACCACCTTTTCCAGATTGATGGCCGAGGTTAGCGTCTGTTCAACCTCGTCAATCTGACGGCGGCGATCGCCCGAGCTGATGCCCACCTTGTCGGCCAGCACGCCCTGCATCTGCACAAGGATGCGCGCCTTGGATTCATAGGTGTTGGGGATCAACGCCACCACCAGCCAGCCGAGCAAACAGATTGCCCAGGTCGTCGCCAGCGCGATCCAGCGGCGTTGCCACACGCTGTGTACCGCAATCCGGATTTCGTCAAAAAGGCCGTTCATCTGGGTCTATCTCTTCATTGTCTGGCGGCGGAGTGGTGGCAATTCAGGGCTTAAAACGCGCTTTCGGGGATGATGATCACATCACCGGGGCGCAGCATCACGTTCGCGCCGCTATCGCCCTTGCGCAGCAGATCGCCGAGGCGGATCGGATATTCGCGCTGGCGACCAATTTCGCGGTCAAAACGGATCAGGCGCGCGCGGTTACCGGCGGCAAATTCAGACAGGCCACCGACTGCGATCATCGCATCAAGCAGCGTCATATTGGCGCGATAAGGCAAAGACGCGGGCTTTTCGGTCGCGCCGACAATGCGCACCTGCTGTGAATAGGTGCCGACCGCGTTGTTAACGATCACCGACACCAGAGGATCCTGGATATATTGCGAGAGCTGCAGGCGGATATCCTCCTGCAACATCACCGGCGTCTTGCCGACGGCGGGCATATCAGTGATCAGCGGCGTGGTGATGCGGCCATCGGGGCGCACCTGAACCTTTGCGCCAAGCTCAGGGTTGCGCCACACAAAGATGGTCAGCTCATCCGACGGGCCGATGACATAATCCTCGCCAGCACCTTCCTGCAGCGACACGAATTGTGCAGGCGGCAATTCCGGGCCGGAAGCGGTATAGCCGCCACAGCCAGACAGCGTCAGGCTGGCCAGCCCGGCTGACAGAAAAAGGCGCGAAATCGTAGGCTTGGCCATAATAGAGTCCTCTAGCGTGTCGATGGAATGGCTGGTCGGCCCATGCACAGGCCGGACAGGGATCATTCCACATTGCCAGAGAGCTATGGCGCGGAAGGGTGAATATACCGTTAGGATTGGCGGGGTAGGATGGTGTTAATCATCGCCTGTGCCAAAGCGGGTCAGGCAGCGGGGCAAGCGTCAATGGGGCGGCAAAGCCCCGTCAGACCAGCATTTCCACCGCTTCGCCCTGGCCCAGAAAGCGGCCCGGACTGGCGCTGGCCCCATAGGCCCCGGCGCAGAAAATTGCGATATGATCCCCGATGCTTGGGGCGGGCAGGCCGACCTTATCGCCCAGCAGATCAAGCGGGGTGCACAAACAGCCTACCACCGTCACCTGCTCCAGCCCGCTGCTGTCAGAATCTCCGACAGCAAAGCGTTCGACCAGCCCTTGGGGATAATTTCGGCGGATCACTGTGCCGAAATTGCCGCTGGCCGCCAATTGATGGTGCAGTCCGCCATCGGTGACCACGAATGTCTCGCCCCGGCTAACTTTCCGGTCAACAATCCGGGTGATGTAAACGCCCGCTTCGCCGACCAGATAGCGGCCAAGCTCGATGCAGAACGCGGTGTCTTTCAGGATAGCCGCCCGCCCCTGATAATGGCCCTCCAACGCCGCGCCGACCGCCTTGATATCCAGAGCCACATCGCCGGGGAAATAGGCAATGCCAAAGCCGCCGCCCAGATTGACCTTGGGCGGGGCAATTCCCGCCTGTTCGGAAAGCGCCGCCGCCAGCGCCATCGCTGCGCCCTGCGCCTCGATCAGTGCCTCGGCGCTTAAAGACTGGCTGCCTGCAAATATATGAAAGCCGCGATAGTCCGCGCCCGATGCCACCAGATGGCGGACAAGGCCGGGCACCTGATCATGATCAACGCCAAATTGCTTGGCCCCGCCGCCCATTTTCATGCCCGAGCCCTTAAGGTCGAACGGCGGATTGACGCGCACGGCAAGGCGCGGGATTACGCTCAGGTCCACTGCTATCGCCAAGGCCCGGTCCGCCTCTCCGGCTGATTCCAGATTGATCGTCACCCCGGCGGCAATCGCGGCACGCAATTCATCGTCGCGCTTGCCCGGCCCGGCAAAGCTGATCCGCACAGGATCGACGCCCGCCGCCTGTGCCATCGCCAACTCGCCCGCCGACGCAATATCAATGCCATCAACGAGGCCGTTCATCAGCGTCACCACCGGCGCAAACGGATTGGCCTTCATCGCATAATGTATGCCCAGCCAATCGGGCATCGCGGCGCGCAAATCGGCCATGCGCTGGCGCAGCAGGCTTACGGAATAAAGGAACAGGGGCGTGCGTACGGCCTCTGCGATCCAGTGCGTCACCGGCACATCATCAATCGCCAAAATGCCGTTCACCGCGCCAAAGCCGGGCGGGATTGGTCCCATCGGTTTCATGCCATGTCCCCCCTGTGCTGGTCCTGTGCCTGCTGGCTCAAGGCCACGCGGTCGATCTTGCCATTGGCGTTGCGCGGGAACGGGTCAAGCCAGATGATGCTGGCGGGCTGCATGAAATTGGGCAGCTGGCTTTTCAAATGCGCGCGCAGGGCCGCGTCATCGCCGCTGCCGCGCGCGAACAGGATCACCGCCTCGCCCAGACGCGAATCCTTGGCGCCCACCACACAAGCCTCTGCCACATGGCCGCTGGCGACGGCAGCTTCCTCGATCTCGGTGGGGCTGACGCGATTGCCGCTGGTCTTGATCATCGCATCATCACGGCCAACGAAATGCAGCAGGCCAGCGGCATCGCGCCACAACCTGTCGCCCGACCAGACGGCAGTGCCGCCCAGTTTCGACGCAGGCGGCGCGGGCCGGAAACGCTCGGCCATCCGCCCTTCATCGCGCCAATAGCCCATCGATACCAAGGGGCCGCAATGCACTAGCTCACCCTGCTCATTATCGTCAGTAAGGCTGCCATCGGGACGGACAACCAGAATTTCGGCAAAGGGTATCGCCTTGCCCATCGATGTCGGATGCGTGTCGATCAGCGCCGGATCAAGATAGGTCGAACGAAACGCCTCGGTAATGCCATACATGGCAAATAGCCGCGCCTGCGGAAACAGCCGCCGCAACTGCGCCACCAAAAGCCGGGTGAGCGCGCCGCCCGAATTGGTCAGCCGCCGGAGCGACTGGCCTGCATCGCCCCAATCCAGCTCCGTCAATTGCACCCACAGCGGCGGGACGGCGGCCAAAGTCGTGATCTGATGCCGCGCCACTGCCTTGGCGACATCGCGTGCCAACAGATAATCGAGCGGGGCAACAGCGCCGCCTGCCATCCACGCAGACAGCAACTGGTTCTGGCCATAATCAAAGCTCAGCGGCAGCACCGCCAGCGTGCGGTCATCGCTGGCAAGGCCCAGATATTGCGCCACGGCCACCGCGCCCAGCCACAGATTGCGATGGTTCAGCATCACACCCTTGGGCCGCCCGGTCGATCCGCTGGTATAGAGGATGGCGCATAATTGCTCGGTATCGGCATCCGATGGCGGCAGGGCATCTGCGGCATCCATCGCGTCCAACGCCGCCAGCACCGCCATTTCATCATGCGCCTGAACATCAGCGCCGAAATCGCCTGTCTCCAATGTTGCCAGCCGCGTCTTCGTACCTAGAATCGCCCGCGCGCCGCTATCGTCCATAATATGCTGTACTTGCGCACGCTTCAGCACCGGGTTGATCGGCACATGCACAAGGCCAGCGCGCGGTGCAGCCAACGGCAACAGGCACGTCAATTCGCCCTTAGCTGCCCAGCTGGCCACCCGGTCTCCGCTAGCAAAGCCGCAATCGCTTAACCATCTGGCAAGCAAACCGACACGCAGATTTAAGGAGTCATAGTCTAGCACCCGGTCTTTGAGAATCAGTGCCGCCGCATCGCCCGCCCCCATCAGGGGCAGGTGATCCAGCGGACGGATCGGGACCAAAGGCCATTCCATGTATCGGGAACCGGACAATTCGGACAATTCAGGCTATCCTGTGCAAGCGCCGCAAAAACTGGGCGGCCAAGCTGATAAGAGCGAACGGGAATTAGTGATCGATTGTGATTATCACGATAATCTGGCGCGCTTGCAAGCCGAT
>JBGSTI010000403.1:0-6613 GCA_041736605.1 Sphingomonadaceae bacterium | reverse complement strand
CTGCAACCGCAATTTGCCGTGGCCAGCGGGCATCTGGTGGGGGCCGAAGTGCTGGCGCGGTGGAACCATGCGCAATTGGGCCGGATTGGCGCAGGCACGCTGTTTTCGGTGGCCGAGCGTGCCGATTTTACCGAGCATCTTTCGCGCCATATCGCGCATCTGGCGCTGAGCGCGGCAGCGGCATGGCCTGTGGCTTTGGATGATTTGCGCTTGTCTTTGAACCTGACGGCCAATGATCTGGCCTCGCCGGGGCTGTTGGGGTTCTTGACGGAGGCGCTGGAGAGCAGCGGCTTTGCGGCGGAGCGGCTGACGCTGGAAATTACCGAACAAGCGCTGATTTCCGATCTGGATGGATCGGCGCAATTGCTGGAGCGATTGCAAGGTCTGGGCATCCGCTTTGCCATTGATGATTTCGGCACGGGATACAGCAATTTCCTGTATCTCAAGGCCTTGCCGCTGCATTATCTGAAACTGGATCATGTGATGACCAAGGATATTGCCAGCGGCCCGCGCGATCAGGTGATCGTTCGCGCGATCATCGGCATGGCCAAGGCATTGGGCCTTGAAGTGATTGCCGAGGGCGTTGAAACAGAACGCCAGCGCGAATTGCTGGCCGAAGAAGGTTGCGACTATTTTCAGGGCTTCCTGCGCGGCAAGGCGATGTCGGCCAGCGAGTTCGAGCAATTCGCGCTGCGGAGCGATTGAGTTTGCCCTGAATACTGCCGTACCCCGGCGAAAGCCGGGGTCCAGTCGTGCCCTATCATTCCACTGCACAATGCCAGAACTGGGCCCCGGCTTTCGCCGGGGTACGAGGGTTCAGTATTCAATCCTTTTGTACTCCGGCGCAGGCCGGAGTGGTGGCGATGGCAGTCTTCTTATGCCACCGCTCCGGCCTGCGCCGGAGTACAGCAGGGCCATATTATCCCTTAGCGCCACATAACTCTGCCAAATTTTGCATGATTTGCGCTTGCTTGCCGCACCCGGCTTTGCAATGTTGCGGTGCAACACGAAATCGCTCCATTTTCGTCAATCGTTTGCAGTTGCATACGTATGGCGGGATGACAGGCGATTTCAGATCGTTACCATGATCAGCACAGGGGGCAGGGACTATCGTGACCAAGCAGAACCAGGCGGTATCGCCAGCGAATGCCACCCCGAAACCGGCAGACGTGCTGGCCGCGCGGATTGTCGACATCCTGATCCATCGCATCGGCAAGGATGCCAGCGCCGCCAAGTCGCATGACTGGATGGCCGCCGCGATCCTCACGATCCGCGATGATATTATTGATCGCTGGATGGAATCGACCAAGGCCGCCCATGCTGCCGGGGCCAAGCGGGTTTATTATCTCAGCCTTGAATTTCTGATCGGGCGGCTGCTGCGCGATGCCATCACCAATTTGGGGGCCAGCGCCGATATGCGCGCCGCGCTGTCATCGCTGGGCGTTGATCTGGTGGCGATTGAGGAAATCGAGCCCGATGCGGCGCTTGGCAATGGCGGTTTGGGCCGCCTCGCTGCGTGCTTCATGGAAAGCCTCGCCAGTCTGGACCTGCCCGCCTATGGCTATGGCATCCGTTATGTGAATGGCATGTTCCGCCAACGGATCGACGATGGCTGGCAGGTCGAGCTTCCCGAAACCTGGCTGGCGCATGGCAATCCTTGGGAATTTGAACGCCGCGAAAGTGCCTATAGCATCGGTTTTGGCGGTTCGGTTGAGGCCGATGCCAATGGCGCAGTGGTGTGGACGCCGGGCGAAAAGGTTGAGGCACAGGCCGTCGATACGCCCGTGGTTGGCTGGCGCGGAAAGCGGGTGAATACCCTGCGCCTATGGACATCGCGCGCGCTCGATCCCATCCGCCTCGATGCGTTCAATGCAGGCGACCATCTGGGCGCGCTGCACGGGCAAATGCAGGCCGAAAGCCTGGTGCGTGTGCTCTATCCGGCGGACTCGACCGCAGCGGGACAGGAACTGCGTCTGCGCCAGGAATATTTCTTCTCCTCCGCGTCGATCCAGGACATTGTTCGCCGCCATGTTCAGTATTTCGGCGATATCCGCACTTTGCCCGATAAGGCCGCGATTCAGCTGAATGATACGCACCCGGCGGTGTCGGTCGCCGAATTGATGCGCCTGTTGCTTGACCAATATGGCCTTGGCTTTGACGAGGCGTGGGATATCACCCGCGGGACCTTTGGTTACACCAACCATACATTGCTGCCCGAGGCGCTGGAAAGCTGGCCCTTGCCGTTATTTGAACGGCTGCTGCCCCGGCATATGCAGCTGGTCTATGCCATCAATGCCAAGCTGCTGCGTGAAGCGCGCAAGGTGGCGGGCATGGATGATGCCGCGATTTCGGCCATATCGCTGATCGATGAAAGCGGTGAGCGCCGCGTGCGCATGGCCAATCTGGCCTTTGCCGGGGCGCACAGCGTCAATGGCGTGGCGGCTTTGCATACCGAGCTGATGAAACAGACGGTATTTGCCGATTTCCACAAGCTTTATCCGACGCGGATCAACAACAAGACCAATGGCGTCACGCCGCGCCGCTGGTTGCAGCAATGCAATCCGGGGCTGGTCAGCCTGGCGCGCGATGCGATTGGTGATGGCTTTCTGGACGATACCGAAAAGCTGGCGGACCTGATCCCCTTTGCCAAGGATAGCAGCTTTCAGGAACGCTTTGCCGAAGTGAAGCGGGCGAACAAGGTGGCGCTGGCGCAGTATCTGAAGGAAGAAATGGGGCTGCGGCTTGATCCCGACGCATTGTTCGATGTGCAGATCAAGCGTATCCATGAATATAAGCGCCAATTGCTTAACATCATCGAAACGGTGGCGCTCTATGACCAGATCCGCAGCCATCCCGAACGCGACTGGACGCCGCGCGTCAAGATTTTCGCGGGCAAGGCCGCATCGAGCTATCACAATGCCAAGCTGATCATTAAATTGGCCAATGATGTGGCCAAGCGCGTCAACAGCGATCCCACGGTTGGCCATTTGCTCAAAGTGGTGTTCGTGCCCAATTACAATGTCTCGCTGGCCGAACGCATTGTGCCTGCCGCCGATCTGTCTGAACAGATTTCAACCGCAGGCATGGAGGCTTCGGGCACCGGCAACATGAAGTTCGCGCTCAATGGCGCGTTGACCATCGGCACGCTGGACGGCGCGAATATCGAGATCAAGGATTGCGTGGGTGACGAGAATATCGTGATCTTTGGCATGACCGCCGATGAAGTGATCGAACGCCGCGCCGGGGATTACCAACCCCGCGAAATCATCGAAGGGTCGCGCGAATTGGGTCAGGCCGTATCAGCGATTGCATCGGGCGTGTTTTCGCCCGATGATCCGCATCGTTATGAAGGGCTGATGGACGGGTTGATGCAATCCGACTGGTTCATGGTCGCCGGGGATTTTGAAAGCTATGCAACGGCGCAGCGCAGCGTTGACGCACGGTGGAATGATCCGGCAGGATGGCGCGAAGCCACGATCAACAATGTGGCGCGCATGGGATGGTTTTCATCCGATCGCACGATCCGCGAATATGCGCGGGATATCTGGGGGGTTATGTGAAGCCATCTGAGTCTGCCATTACAGCACTGCTGGAGGGCAGGCATGATGATCCGTTTTCCCTGCTGGGCGTTTTCGATGGGCCAAAGGGCGTTCATGCTCGTGTGATACTGCCCGGTGCAGAATTTGCGATTGCGCATGATCTATCGGGCAAAGTGCTGGGCACGCTGAAACGCGTTGATGATCGCGGCCTGTTTGAAGGGCCGATTTCCGGCCCGCGCCAGCCGGTGCGCTATTGCGCACAGGCGCTGGGCAGCGAATGGTGGGTGACTGATCCCTATAGCTTTGGTCCGGTGCTGGGGCCAGTCGATGACCTGTTGATCGCGGAGGGCACGCATTTCCGCCTGTATGACAAGATGGGCGCGCATCTGATCGATCATGAGGGCGCGAGCGGCACGCATTTTGCGGTCTGGGCGCCCAATGCCGCGCGGGTTTCGGTGGTTGGTGATTTCAACGACTGGGATGGCCGCCGCCACCCGATGCGCCGCCGCGTCGATATTGGGGTGTGGGAGATTTTCCTGCCCGATATCGGGGCAGGGCGGCCGTACAAGTTCGAGATTGTTGGTCCGGATAATGTCGTTCTGCCGCTCAAGGCCGATCCCTATGCCTTTGCCGCCGAATTGCGTCCCGCCACGGCGTCGCTGACCACTGCGCCCTTAGGCCATGTCTGGCACGATCAGGCGCACCGCGATTTCTGGGCCAAGGCCGATGCCCGCCGCCAGCCGATTTCGATTTACGAGGTGCATGCCGGATCATGGGACAAGGACGAAAATGGCTGGTTCCTCACCTGGGACCGGCTGGCCGACAAGCTGATTCCTTATGTTACCGACATGGGCTTTACCCATATCGAATTTCTGCCGATTACTGAGCATCCCTATGATCCCAGCTGGGGCTATCAGACCACCGGCCTTTATGCCCCATCGGCGCGCTTTGGCGATCATGAGGGCTTTGCCCGCTTTGTTGAGGGCGCGCATAAGGCCGGGATTGGTGTGATCCTCGATTGGGTGCCCGCGCATTTCCCCACCGATGATCATGGCCTGTCGCATTTCGATGGCACCGCGCTGTACGAACATGAAGACCCGCGTCTGGGTTTTCATCCCGATTGGAACACCGCGATCTATAATTTCGGACGGCGCGAGGTTTCCAGCTATCTGGTCAACAACGCCTTGTTCTGGGCCGAACGCTATCATCTCGATGGCATTCGCGTCGAGGCCGTCGCCTCGATGCTCTATCGCGATTATTCGCGCGCGGCCGATGCGTGGATTCCCAATGCCGATGGGGGCCGAGAAAATTGGGAAGCGGTGGATTTCCTGCGCGCGGTCAATAAGGCGGTGTATCGCGAACATCCCGGTTTCTTCACCATTGCCGAGGAATCGACCAGCTGGCCCGGCGTATCGCATCCCGCCTATGATGGCCCGGCAGAACGCAAGCATCTGGGCTTTGGGTTCAAATGGAACATGGGTTTCATGCACGACACACTGCAATATATGGCGCGCGATCCAGTGCACCGGCAATTCCATCATGAGGAAATCACCTTTGGCCTGATGTATGCGTTCAGCGAGAATTTTGTTCTGCCCTTGAGCCATGACGAGGTGGTGCATGGCAAGGGTTCGCTGATCGGCAAGATGTCGGGCGATGACTGGCAGAAATTCGCCAATCTGCGCGCCTATTACAGCCTGATGTGGGGCTATCCCGGCAAGAAGCTTTTGTTCATGGGCCAGGAATTTGCCCAAGGTCGCGAATGGAGCGAGGAACGCGCGCTCGACTGGCATTTGCGTGGGGCACCCTTGCACGAGGGCGTGCGCAATCTGGTGCGCGATCTGAACCGGCTCTATCGCGCCTGTCCGGCGCTGCATGCCATGGATTGCGAGCCCGATGGTTTCCGCTGGCTGGTTGCCGATGATCGCGCCAATTCGGTGTTCGCCTGGTCACGCCATGCGCCCGATGGTGGCACGATTGTGGTCATCGCCAATATGACCCCGGCCTTGCACGGCGAATACCGCCTGCCGATGCCGCAAAATGGCCGGTGGCGCGAAATCCTGAACAGCGATGCGGAATTTTATGGCGGCAGCGGCAAGGGCAATATGGGGGCCGTGATGGCGCGCGATCACAGCGCAACATTGTGCCTGCCGCCACTGGCCACGATCATGCTGGAATTTGAAGGCTGAACCAACGGAGCAACAAGGCGCGGATAATTGCGCCAGGCAAGGGGATTGACGGATATGGTTGAAAAGCGCGGACAACCCTTGGCACGCGATGCCATGGCCTATGTGCTGGCGGGCGGACGCGGCAGCCGGTTGAAAGAGCTCACCGATACGCGCGCCAAACCGGCGGTCTATTTTGGCGGCAAGACGCGGATTATCGATTTTGCCCTGTCCAACGCGCTCAATTCGGGCATTCGCCGCATCGGCGTGGCGACGCAGTACAAGGCGCATTCTCTGATCCGCCATTTGCAGCGCGGCTGGAACTTTTTCCGCCCGGAACGCAATGAAAGCTTTGACATTCTGCCCGCATCACAGCGTGTTTCCGAAACGCAATGGTATGAAGGCACGGCCGACGCCGTGTTCCAGAATATCGACATTATCGAAAGCTATGCGCCCAAATATATGGTGATCCTGGCGGGCGACCATATCTATAAAATGGATTATGAGTTGATGTTGCAACAGCACGTCAACAGCAAGGCGGATGTCACCATCGGCTGCCTTGAAGTGCCGCGCATGGAAGCGGTCGGTTTTGGCGTGATGGCGGTGGATAAAAAGGACCGGATTACCGCCTTTGTTGAAAAGCCTGCTGATCCGCCGGGCATTCCGGGCCAGCCCGATATGGCGCTGGCTTCGATGGGCATTTATGTGTTCAACACCGATTTCCTGATCGAGCAATTGCGCCGCGATGCCGAAACGCCGGGGTCTACCCGCGACTTTGGCGGCGATCTGATCCCGTATATTGTCAAACATGGCAAAGCGGTGGCGCACCGTTTCTCATCCTCTTGTATTCGCGCGGCAGAGGAGACCGAGGAATATTGGCGCGATGTCGGCACGCTGGACGCCTATTGGGAG
>JBGSTI010000370.1:0-3393 GCA_041736605.1 Sphingomonadaceae bacterium | reverse complement strand
CCGGGCCGTCCTGAAACCAGCTATGGCGGCAATTGGCACAGCGCACCGTTCGGCCCTGCGCACCGATGGCGCTGTCTGGCACGGCATAGCGGGTGCTGCACGAAGGACAGGCAATAATCATCTGCCCTCTAAACACGCCATAGCGGGATGTGACAAGCGGTTAGCGCCGCACTGTGAGCCGCCATGCCCTTTTTTCCCCGGAAATTATTGTGAAGCCCGTCTGGCGATGATAGGCACCGCCGCATGGGTCGCGCCCTTGGGCAAGAGCGCGGATATTCGCAAAAGTGCGCCGTATCCGGTGCGGCAGCTAATCAAAGGGTCAGCATCCGGGTGGTCGAAGCGATAGTCCAGTTTGACAATGTCGGCTTGCGCTATGGCACGGGCAAGGAAACACTTGCCGATGTCAGCTTTTCGATGTTCCCCGGCAATTTCTATTTCCTGACCGGCGCGTCGGGCGCGGGCAAAACGTCGCTGCTGCGGCTGCTCTATCTGGCACAGCGGCCCAATCGCGGGCTGATCCGTATTTTCGGCACTGATGCCGTGACGCTGCCGCGTGAACGCATGCCCGGTTTCCGGCGACGCATTGGCGTGGTGTTTCAGGATTTCCGTCTGGTTCCGCATCTGTCGACTTTTGACAATGTCGCTTTGCCGTTGCGCGTCGCCGGGGTTCCCGAACGCGATCTGATGCGCCCAGTGACCGATCTGCTGGAATGGGTGGGTTTGGCTGACCGGATGGAGGCGTTTCCGCAGACGCTATCGGGCGGAGAGCAACAGCGTGTTGCCATTGCCCGCGCGGTGATTGGTCGCCCCGAAATCCTGATTGCCGACGAACCCACCGGTAACGTCGATCCCGATATGGCGCTGCGCCTGCTGCGCTTGTTTGAGGCGCTGAACCAGCTGGGCACCACTGTGGTGGTTGCCACCCATGACGTGCACTTGCTGGGCAAGGTGAACAATGCGCATCTGATGCGGCTGGACAAAGGCCGGCTGCTCGATCCCACCGGGGCGCTGCGTTATCCGCCGCGCGAAATGCGCATGGGGGTGCAGACCGATGGCTGAAACCCCGCCGCGTTCCCCCTTGGCGCTCAAACGCCCGACCCGCTGGGCGGTATCCAGCGCGGAAAAGCGCCTGATCCCGCAGGCCCGCCTGTCTGGCCCGATGCCATGGGTGATTGCGATCATGACTTTGTTTACCGTGCTGGCGGCGGCTGCCGGGCTGGCGCTGCAATCGGGCGCATCGCGGGTCGATGCCGAACTGGCAGGCGGGGTGACGGTGCAGATCGTTACCGCCAATCCTGACAATCGCGGCGCGCAAGCCGCCCGCGCGCTGGCTTTGCTGGAACAGGCCGACAATGTACGCGCCGCGCGCCGTGTGCCCGATGATGAATTGGCGGCGCAGATGGAACCTTGGCTGGGCACCGATAATCTGGGCGATGATATTCCGGTGCCTGCGTTGATTGATGTACAACTGAACGGTGCGGCCGATGATGCCGCCTTGGGCGCAATTCGGCGCCTATTGGCCGATCCCGTCCCCGATGCGCGGGTGCAGGCTAACGCCGCGTGGCTGCGCCCGGTATTTGATTTGGTCTCCTCATTGCAATATCTGGCGCTGGCGCTGATCGTGCTGTTGACGCTGGCAACGGCGTCGGTTGTGTTGCTGGCGGCGCGCGGCGTGCTCAACAGCCATCGCGAGACCATCGAGCTGGTACATTTGATGGGCGCCACCGATCAGCAGATTTCGCGCCTGTTCCAACGCCGCATTGCGCTGGACGCCGGTTTTGGCACCCTGATCGGCTTTGGCGTGGGTGCGTTGGTGCTGTTGCTTTTGGGGCAACAGCTGGCGGCACTCGATTCGGGCTTTCTGGGCGGCGGCGGGCTGGCTTGGTGGCAATGGCTGGTACTGGCGATGATCCCGGTGCTGTCGATCGCGCTAGCCGCAACAACCGCGCGCGTTTCCGTTATGCGCGCTTTGGGACAGATGCTGTGATCATCCGCTTTTTCGCATTTATCAGCCTGTGCTGGTTTCTGGGCTTTGGCTGGTTCGCCATTGCCCTGCCGCAACCCGCCGATGATACGCGCACCGATGCCGTGGTGGTGTTGACCGGCGCGCCGGGGCGGATTGATCGCGGGCTGGACGTGGTGCGCAAGAAATGGTCACCGCGCCTGTTTGTTTCGGGCGTCGATAGCGAGGTAAAGCGCGGGGAATTTGCCGCGCAATACAAGGTTGAGGACCGGCTGATGCAATGCTGTGTCATGCTGGGCCTCAAGGCCGTCGACACGCGCTCCAATGGCCTGGAAACCGCGCGCTGGGTGGCCAAGAACAAGGTGGAATCGATCCGCCTTGTCACCACCGATTGGCACATGCGCCGCGCCCGGTTGGAGCTGGAACGCGCGCTGCCCGATAATGTCACGATCCTGTCGGACGGCGTGCCATCGCGGCCCACCTTGCGCACCTTGTTCAAGGAATATCACAAATTGCTGGCGCGCTGGATTGGCGCGATGATTGATATGTGAATGATATGACGACGAATTTACCGCCTTTGTCGCTGATCGGCCGCCTTCGGTCGCTGCTGTTCACGGTGATTTTCTATTTGGGCACCGCTTATTTCGTGCTGGGTGCGATTGCCAGCTTTGCCTTTTCGCAACGGCTGATGCGGCATTTCGTCAAGGGCTGGTGCCGCTATCAACGCTGGTGCGCGCGGACCATTCTTGGCCTGAGGCTTGAGATCGAGGGTGCGCCAACCGGCACGCCCGTGCTCTATGCCATCAAGCATGAAAGCTTTTTCGAAGCGATTGATCTGCCTTGGCTGCTCACCGATCCCGTGGTGATTGCCAAGCAGGAGCTGCTTGATCTGCCCTTTTGGGGCTTTGCCGCCAAACGCTATGGCATGATCGGCGTCAGCCGCGATCAGGGCGCCAGCGCGCTGCGCAACATGATGAAACAGGCGCGTGCCTATGCCGCCGAGGGCAGGCCGCTGGCGATTTTCCCCGAAGGTACGCGGGTTGCGCACGGCCAGGCCCCGGCGCTGCAATCAGGCTTTGCCGGATTGTACAAGATGTTGGGCATGACGGTGATCCCGGTCGCGGTGAATAGCGGGCCGCTGTATCGCGGATTCTGGAAGCGCGGCGGCACCATCCGCTATGCCTTTGGTGACCCGATCCCGCCGGGCCTGCCCCGCGCCGAAGTGGAAGAACGGGTGCGCGTGGCGATCAACGCGCTGAATAGCGGCGTCGCTGCGGAGTCCAGCAACGCCTAATCGTGGCGCCGTCCGAAATCGGGCGCGGCATCATCCTGGCCCTGTTCGATGATCGAGCGGCGAATGTCGCGGGTGCGGCTGAACAGGGCTTCCAGCTCGTCGCCCTTGTACCAGCGGATGGCGCGTTGCAGGGCCG
>JBGSTI010000369.1:0-1685 GCA_041736605.1 Sphingomonadaceae bacterium | reverse complement strand
GCGCAGCGCGCGGGCCAGCGGCGAATCCCAGCCGATCCGTCCCGCGCCGGCCTCCGCCTCGTCATTGCCGACCAGCGTCAGCTTGCGCTGCGCGTCATCGTCATCGGCGATGGTGACGGTCGCCCCGAAATAGACCCGGTTGCGATCCGGTTGCTGGGCGGGATCGACGATTTTCGCCGCCTTCATCCGCCGCGCCAGCCAGTTCAGCCGCCGGTCGATCTCGCGCATCCGCTTGCGTCCATAGAGGTAATCGCCGTTCTCGCTGCGGTCGCCATTGCCCGCCGCCCAGCTCACCACCTCGACGATCTGCGGCCTTTCGGTGCCCAGCAAATGATCATAGCGCGCCCGCATGGCGGCAAAGCCAGCGGGCGTGATCGGGTTGGTGCGCTGTGGGGGCGGGGATGTTGATGCCATGCCGCCGCCCTATCAGCCCGGATTATATTTGCCCAGATAATGGCTCATTGGATTGGCACCGCGATAATTGGCCTTATCGGGGTGCATCGCATCATAGACCACGGCATTTTCCAGCACGCGCTGCACATAATTGCGGGTTTCGAACAATGGGATCTGTTCGATCCAGTCGATCCACGAAATCCCGCCATTGCGTGGATCGCCATTGGCGCGCAGCCATTTGTTCACATTGCCGGGGCCGGCATTGTACGACGCGACGGCCAAGGGATAGCTGCCATCATAATAATCGAGCATCCGGCTGAAAAAGCTGGAGCCCAGCTGGATATTATACGGCGCATCATCGATCAACGCGCTTTGCGAATAGGCAAGGCCGATCTTGCCCGCCTGTTCGCGCGCGGTGGGCGGCATCAATTGCATCAGGCCGCGTGCGCCCGCATGGCTCAGCGCGTTTTGCGCAAACTGGCTTTCCTGCCGGGTAATGGCGTGGATCATCGTCCAGCCATTCTGATAGCCCGGCGGCACCGGCATGACCGGAAAGGCCACTTGCTGCCAGCCATCCAGCCCCTTGCCGCGCGCAGAAATGCCAAGGATCACCGCCAGATCGCGCCGCCCGATGCTGCGCGCGAAATCGGCGACCAAAGCATGTTCGCCCGGCGTATTGGCCTGATCAGCGAGCGCGCGGAAAAAGCGCACCGTGGTTTTCCATTCGCCATAGCGCGACAGATCGCGCGAGGCGGTGACTAGCGCATTGTTCGAAAAGGCCTCGCGCTCATCGCGGGTCGGGTTGGCATTGGCCTGTGCCTGGAAATTGGGCACCGGACGGCCAAGGCGTTCCAAGGCGAGCAACCCATAGAAATGATCGCCATATTGGGCCGCCGCTTCGAAATAGCGCCGCGCACTCTCATTATCGCCTGCCTGTGATGATGCCAGGCCCGCCCAGTAAAAGCCCTTTGACCGCGTCTGCGGCGTTTTAGCCGCAGCACCATAGCGGTAAAACATTGGTGCAGCATCGCTGGCATTGCCCAGTTTCCACAGGGCCGTGGTGCCTGCCAGCCAGGCAAGGCTGGTATAATCGTCGCGAATACCCAGCGACGTTTCGCTGATATCGGTGCCCGGCGCAAAGCTGTCATCCAGCTTGCTGGCGATCTGATAGGCATAGGTGTTGCTGCCCGCTTTCGCCGCCGCGCGGGCGTTGACCAGCAATTCCTCCAGCCATTCCGCCGGATCCTGCGGCAGGCCGTTGAAGCGTGGACGGCTGGACAGCAGGGCATGCG
>JBGSTI010000324.1:0-2625 GCA_041736605.1 Sphingomonadaceae bacterium | reverse complement strand
GCGGGCCTGCATTTCGCGCTCCACAAAGCCGCTAATGTCGCTGCTATCGCCCATGCGCGCAGCAACGGCCATCAGGCGCGCGACGCGGCGTTCCATGGCGAGGGTGAGGCCAACGGCGTTGATTCCTGTGCTGGAAAGCCGCGCCATTTCTGCGGGCAGCGCCTTCAAATCGCCGCCCAGAACCGCGTCGACAATATCGTCGAAACCATCATCCTCGGTCTCGGCCTTTAGCGCGTCGAGATGCGCGGGCGTCACGCTTTTGGGCCGGTCTGGCGCGGCATCCAGATAGAGCGCCAGCTTTTCGACCTCGGATTTGGCCAGCCGTCGGTCGCCCTGCGTATAGCGGGCAATGGCGTCGATCATCGGCGTTTCCAGCCGGATGCCCGCCGCATCGGCATAGCCGCGCACGATGGCATTCATGGTGCCCGAATTGGGCAGGTTGCACAGCACGGCCAAGCCATCGGCCGCGGCCTCGACTGCTTTGACCAGTTTCGATTTATCCGTGACGCCGCCCGCCATCAGGATCACCGGGCAGGGATTGCCGGCGCTTTCCAGCAAGTTGGTGACCGCCGCCAGCGCCTCTTCGCCGGTGGAGCGCGCGATGATGCAGCGGGAGTCACCGAACATAGAAATCGATAAGGCCTCATCGAGCAGCGCGCTGGGATCGGATTTCAGCTGTGCGCCGCCCAGTTCGATTTTTTCCAGCGGCTGGGGCAGGGCGGCGCACGTTTTTTGGGTGAGTTCCGCAACCTGCGAGTCATCCGCGCCAAACAGCAGGATGATGCGGGGCAGGCCACCGCGCTTGCGGAATGTCGTCAGTGTGCCGTCGAACTTGTCCGACCAGATTTTCATGGGGCTTCAGCGCAAAGCAGCGTTGCTGCTCTGCTGGCGCGCGAACAGGGCGATGCGGGTGACGATCTGATCGGCGACGACGCGTGACAGATTTTCGAGCGCGGTATTTTCCGCCGCGATGGTGGCATATTCGCTGGAGACCACGTCGATGCCAGCATCCGATCCGGCGGTAGCATCCAGCATGATTTCGCCCGATTGGGTATCGACCAGCTGATAGCGCGCACGCAGCGTGCGGCGTTCGCGGGTGATGGTGTCGTCGCTTAATACGCCCAAGCCTTCGAGCCGGTCATCCAGCACGATATCAAGCCGATAGCGCGTTGCCATGCCCGTGCGCGGCGCGCTCAACCGTTCTTCAAGGGCATTGCGCACCAGCCATCCGGCGCGCCCTTCGATGCGCGAAATGCTCACCGAATCGAGCATCTGCGCGACTTCGCCCTTGGACCCTGACGCATAAAGCGGCTGCAACGCACAGCCGGGCAGCGCGAGCATGAGCATCAGGGGGAGTAGGGCGAGAGGCTTCATTCAGATCACCACATTGACCAGACGGTCGGCCACCACGATCACTTTGCGCACCGGGGCACCGTCAATCGCACGCTGCACCTTGTCAGACGCCAGCGCAAGGGCTTCGAGATCAGCCGATGCCGTGCCCTTGGCCACGGTCAACGTATCGCGCAGCTTGCCCTTGACCTGAACCGCGATGGTCACTTCGTCATCGACCAGCAGGGCGGGATCAACGGCGGGCCAGGGCGCATCGGCGATCAGGCCAGTTTCGCCCATTTGTACCCAGGCCTCTTCGGCGAGATGCGGCACCATCGGCGCGGCCAGGCAGATGATGCTGCGGATCGCCGCATTGCGGCTGGCCGAAGGTTCGGCCTTTTCGATGGCATTGGCCAGATCATAGATTTTGGCGACAGCCTTGTTGAACGACAAAGCCTCGATATCCTGCGCGATCCCAGCAATCGCGCGGTGAACGCGGCGGTCGAGCGCCTTGTCCTCGCCGCTGGCGTCGGCTTCAACCTGTCCGGCGATGCGCCACAGGCGGTTGACGAAGCGCCAGCTGCCTTCGATCCCTGACTCGCTCCATGGCAAGTCGCGCTCTGGCGGGCTGTCCGACAGCATGAACCAGCGCACGGCATCGGCGCCATATTGGTCGATAATGTCATCGGGATCGACGACATTTTTTTTCGACTTCGACATTTTGATGACTTTGCCGACGGTGACCGGCTGGCCATCGGCCTTGAGCAGCGCGCCTGCTGAACTGCGTTCCACCTCTTCAGGGCTGAACCAAACCGGACGGCCTTCTTCCTCGCGGCTGTACGTCTCATGCGTCACCATGCCCTGCGTGAACAGGCTGGCGAACGGCTCGGTCACTTCAATGAGGCCGCAATGCGCCAAAGCGCGCGTCCAGAACCGGGCATAGAGCAGGTGCAGGATCGCATGCTCTATCCCGCCAATATATTGCTCCACGGGCAGCCATTGGGCGATTTCCGCCGCATCGAACGGCTTATCGGCAGGTTGGCTGGCAAAGCGCAGAAAATACCATGAGGAATCAACGAACGTGTCGAGCGTATCGGTTTCGCGCCGCGCCGCCTTGCCGCATTGCGGGCAATCGACATTCTTCCATGTCGGGTGGCGTTCCAGCGGAGTGCCCGGCGTGTCGAACGACACATCATCGGGCAGGGTTACCGGCAACTGGTCCTTGGGCACGGGTACGACGCCGCAATCATCGCAATGGATGAAGGGAATGGGTGTGCCCCAATAACGCTGACGGCT
>JBGSTI010000323.1:0-12276 GCA_041736605.1 Sphingomonadaceae bacterium | reverse complement strand
GCGCTGGCGGCCTTGCTGGGCATTTCCGGGTCTTCATTCAGCATACGCCGCATGATTGACGGCAGCGACGATTGCGAACTGTGCCACGGCCCCTTGCCGACCAGCAATTCATACAGGATCACACCTAGCGCATAAACATCGGTGCCGATGGTGGCGGGCGCATTGGCCAATTGTTCGGGCGAGGCATAATCGGGCGTCACCATGATTTGCGTCGCCGCAGCACTGGTCGCATCCGCCGGAACCGCGCCATCCATCAGCTTGGCAATCCCGAAATCAAGCAGCCGCACCCGCCCGCTATCATCGACCACGATATTGCTGGGTTTCAGATCGCGATGGATGACCAGCCGCGCATGGGCATAGCTGACGGCATCGCACACTGCGCGAAACAGCCGCAGCCGCTCCGCCAGATCGGCGCCGCGCGCCTTGCAATTCTCGGTAATTGGCAGGCCATCGACAAATTCCATCGCCATAAACGCGCGGCCATCGGGGGCCATGCCGCCATCGATCAGCCGGGCTATGCCGGGATGCTCCAGCCCCGCCAGCAAGCGCCGTTCGCGATCAAACAGGCCGGCCTGAGCCATCGCCTCGGGCCGGAGCAATTTGATGGCGACGCGCTGGCGGAAATCAACGCCGACGCGATGCGCGTCATACACCTCGCCCATACCGCCGCGCCCGATCAGGTTGCCCAATTCAAACTCACCAATCCGCGTGCCTGGCGGCAGCGAGCGATAGGCCTCTGCGCTCAATTCCACTTCCGCGACTGGCTGATCGAGCATGCCGGGGGCCTCGTTCGCAGCCAACATGGCCTGCACCTCGGCCTGTAATTCGGCGGTCAGGGGCGATCCAGCCAGTGCCGATGCCCGCCGCGATGGGGGCAGATCAACCAGTCGGTCAAATTCCGCCTGCACCGCTTTCCAGTCTGCCGGACTCAGCTTGGCCATGGTCGTCCCCCGTCAAAAGGAGGACAGCATGACGGTATATATCGCTGGCGGATAGCAAATTTCCGTTGCGGTTCAGGCAATGGCCAAATTTGCGGGTTCCGTAATTGATCCTGTATTGGGGGCGTACACGTCTTCCAGATTGAGCAGGAATTGATCCGTGCAGCGATCCCAGTCAAAATACTGGCCTGCCTGCACTGCGGCAGTGCGGCTGGCAGACAGGGCGCGCGTGACCGCCTGGCCCAGATCA
This sequence comes from Sphingomonadaceae bacterium, assembly GCA_041736605.1. Taxonomy (GTDB): domain Bacteria; phylum Pseudomonadota; class Alphaproteobacteria; order Sphingomonadales; family Sphingomonadaceae; genus JBGSTI01. The sequence goes on along the minus strand of JBGSTI010000323.1, from coordinate 11,088 downwards.
CGATCCACACAGCCCACAAGACGCTGATTGCCCGCGCATGGCCCCATGCCGTCGGCCCCGATAATATCAAGTGGCCCCGATACCGGATAGGTGGCCACCGGCACGCCACAGGCCAGCGCCTCGATAATCACCAGCCCGAACGTATCGGTCAGGCTGGGGAACACAAAACAATCGGCAGACCGATAAATGGCTGCCAGTTCTGCCCCATGGCGCGCGCCCATGAACACGGCATCGGGATAGGCGTGCTGTAACTGCGCCATCGATGGTCCGTCGCCAACGATCACCTTCGTCCCCGGCCGATCAAGGCTCAAAAATGCCTCAAGATTTTTTTCAGGGGCCACGCGCCCGACGCTCAACAAAATGGGGCCGGGCAAATCGGCCAGATCGGGATGGCGTGGGCCATCGGCATGGAACTGCGCTGTATCAATGCCGCGCGACCAGATGCGCGTATGGCCAATGCCACGCCCCGCCAGCTCATCGGCGAGGCTTTGCGTTGAGACCAGAACGGCGCGCGAAGGCGCATGGAAACGGCGCATGATCGGCCAAAAATGATCAGGGCTAAGGCCCGTGCGCACCGCTGCATAATCGGGAAAGCGCGTATGGAATGCGGTGGTAAAGGGCACTTTGTGATCTTTGCACCAACGCCGCGTGCTCCACCCGATTGGTCCTTCAGTGGCGATATGGACGATATCGGGCGCAAACGCATTCAGGCTGCGTTGCACGCCCCAGCCGGGCAGCATGGCCAGCCTGATCTCGCTATAGCCGGGCATGGCGAAATTGCGGAATTTGTCAGGCGTGATCAATTCAACATCATGCCCGCGGCTGAGCAATTGATTGACCGTGGTTGTCAGCGTTCGCACCACGCCATTGACCTGCGGAATCCACGCATCGGTGGCAATCGCGATTCTCATGCCAGCGCGGCCTCTGCGCCCATATCGGCCTGCACATCCGCCGTATCGCGCGCGCGAACATGCGCCGCCCAATCGATGATTTCCATCGTGCCATCGGCCTGTTCAACCAAGGCCGTGCAGCTTTCCACCCAATCGCCGTCATTATAATAGGTGATATCGCCAATCTGGCGGATTTCGGCGCTGTGAATATGGCCGCACACCACGCCGTCGACCTGCCGTTCAGACGCCTCACGCGCGACGGCCTCTTCAAACTGGCAGACATATTGGACGGCGTTCTTGACCTTTTTCTTCACATAGGCCGAGAGCGACCAATAAGGCAGCTTGAACACGCGGCGTACCGCGTTGAAACCGATATTGGCGCGCAGCAACAGGCCATAGGCCTTGTCGCCTAAAAACGCGAGCCAGCGGGCATAGAGCACCACGCCATCATAGGCATCGCCATGCGTCACCAGCAACTTGCGCCCATCGGCGGTGTGGTGGATCGCTTCATTGCCCATTTCGATGCCGCCAAAACTCATCCCCGCATAATCGCGGAACATTTCGTCATGATTGCCGACAATATAGATCACGCGCGTGCCGCGATGCGCCAGTTTCAGGATGCGGCGGACCACTTCATTATGCTGATCAGGCCAATACCAGCCCTTGGACAACCGCCAGCCATCCACAATGTCGCCCACAAGATAAAGTGTCTCGCATTCAATGGCGTGCAGGAAATCAACCAGCAGCGCCGCGTTACAGCCCGCCGTGCCGAGATGAATATCGGAAATCCACACCGTGCGATAGCGACGCTTGGGGCGAAAGCTGCGCGGTTCAGGATGGTTGAGCCAGGCAGGCACGCCTGGAATGTCGCCCGATTTGGCCAGAATGCCACTGGCCAAAATTTCCGCCGATTGCGTCATACGCCGATCCCCCGATACCAATGCCTTTGATAGGGGCGGGCTAGGCGTTCTGCGTTGCTTGGGCGTGGCGCGGGGTTGACAGTTATGCGACCGAAAGGGCCGAACCTGTCACCAAATCGTCAATATCCCTCGCGCAGCAGGCCATCAATGGCATCGGCAATCAGGGCCATATCATCATGCAACTTGCGGTGCAGAGACGCGCTGTCGAGCGCGGCAAAGCCAACCATTTGCGGCATCGACAGGCCAATGCGCAAATTCGCGCCAAAGCGCCCATCGGCCAGGCGGATACATTTTGCAGGCTGGCCCAACCGCACTGGCCCCTGCCCCTTGGCCCGCCGCGCGCGATCAGGCTGTGCCAATGCCATATATAATCGGCGCGCATCCTCATAATCACGGCTTCCGCCCAGATTGCTCAGGTCAATCGTGGCCAGACTGCGGATTTCCTGCGGCTGGGGCAAGGCCTCGTCCCAATGGCTTTGACTGGACGGGACCAAGCGCGTGACGCCCAGCCGCGCTGTCAATCCGCCCAGAGCTTGGTTGAATATATCCAGCGAACGACGGATTTCGGCGGGGCTAAGCCGATGATATAGTTCCATTTCATACATGGCCGCTTCCAGTCGCAGCAACAAACCGGCATTGGCGCTGTGGGACAAAGCCCCTGCCCCCGGCCAGCTTTCCGGCCATTCGGCGCGGCGAAATAATACATCATAGCCGGGCGGAAGCGGGGATGCCGCTTCACGCATCATACGCGGGATCAGGGCAAAGCCGCTAAAGGGCGGCCCGCCAACATATTTGGACCCGGTGAGGAACACCGCGCAGCCGCGTGAGAGATAGGCCGCCACAAATTCGCGGCTGATCCGCACCTGACAGGCATCGACCACGAACCGCAATTTGGTGCCATAGCGGCGGCGCAGCGCATCAATATGATCGAGCGAGGGCAGGATCAGCCCGGTTTTCGATCCATGAACGACGTGGATCAGCGGCACACGCCCCGCGCGGATCGCATTATCCACTGCCAGCACAGTTTCCAGCAAAATATCTTCGGAAAGATGCGCAAGGCCTGTGCCAGTGCGAACCGGCACATCGACCAGCCGGATGCGCTCGCTCCATGCCTTGGCCACCGGATCACCGGCGCGGGTTGTTATGCCCAGCGGCGTTTCATCGGCAAAAAAGGCACCCTTGGCCGAATGAATGCAGCCGCTGCCGACTTCGTTTGCGCCCAGCAGGATATTGTCGATGCCGACAGATGCGGGATCATGCGCAAGCGCAAGGCCTGCAAATTCCAGATCGGTGCCCGAAGCGGCAAACACCACATCGACCGAAGACGGCAATTGCCAGCTGATCCGCAACCGGTTGCGCAGTGATTCCAGCGCATCGCCATAGCCGTCTGCATCAATAGCCCCGCTGTGACCCAGTGTCGCCAGCCGCCGTTGCACCTCGGCAAAGGCAGCGGAGGAAATGCTGCTGGCGGTCGATGAGGAATAGGCCAGAACGGGCGGATCAACCGGATCGGGTCTGGGCGCGACCAGATAACGGTTCAGCCCGCGTGCGTCGTTCAGCACGATGCGCTGATCGCCGCCGCCCGCCATTAACCGCACGGCGGCTTCGGCCAGATCATCGCCGATCACTTCGGTCCGGTCGCGGGTGGAAATCATCGTGCTCGCCATGGAAAAGCCTGCCAAACAAGGGCTGGAAAAAATACCGGCTAGGGCCGAAATCTTGCAGAAACGCGACATTTGCGTGACGTGGTGCGCCATGAAATTGAGACGCCTTCGTCACATTTTCATGGTGATGCTGGAACCATGATCAACGCCCATCCCAATGCCGCCCCGGCCCGCATCGCGCCCACGCGCATTCCTGAATCGATCCGCCGCGATGTGCGCATCCTGTTCATTGCCAAGCACGCCTTATGGCAAGGCGATCTGCATCCAGAGGATGGCAATCACGCGGTCTATCATCGCGAATTGCGCGAGATATTGGAGGGGCTGAACCTCAATCTGCGCGTCGCCAACAGCTATGACGCGTTATTTGATACGCCCGATGCCGATTTTGTGTTTCCGATGCTCAATCGCGGCGGCTTTTTCAATTCAGAGATGCTGTTGCCTTTGCTGTGCAACCGGTTGGGCCTGCCGTTTCTGGGCGCTAACCCGATTGTGCGTGGCCTGTCTGATGACAAGCATCTGACCAAGCTGGAAGCCAAATCGCGCGGTATCCCCACTGCGCCATGGAGCATTTTCCGCCGGGGTGCGCCGGTGGACGCGGATCAATGCCCCGAAGCCAGCCGCTGGGTGATCAAGCCCAACAATTCCTCCGCCAGTTGGGGCGTGCGCGACGCAACCGACCGCGCTGGCATCGCCGCCGCCGTCGCCAGCATCCATGCCGAAGGGCATGACGCGATTGTCGAGCCGTTCCTCAACGGCAGCGATGTCGAGGTGCCGGTGATTACCGTGGACGGCAAACCGATGATCATGCCGATGATGCTTTTTGAACAGGCCGATCCGGCGCATTTGCGCACCTATGCCGAAAAGCGCGATCTGGTGGACCGGGCCGACAAATATCGGCTGGTGCATTTCACCGATGCCGACATGATGCCCAAAATCACCGCGATGACCGAGGCTTTGATCCCGGCATTTTGGCCGTTCGATTATGGCCGGTTCGAATTTCGCGTCGATCCAGACACTGGCGATATCCAGTTCCTTGAGGTCAACCTGAACTGCAATCTATGGTCGGCCAAAGTGTTTGGCCGCTCGGCGCTGCTGGCCGGGATGAGCCAGGCCGATCTCATTGAAACGATCCTTGCAGAAAGCCTGATCCGGCAGGGATTGGGCGAAATCGAGGCCCGCGAATTGGCCCAAGCGCATGGCTGAGGCCTCCGCGCCCAGCGCCGCTGCCATCGTGCTGGCCGGTCGCCGTTTCGATCGCACCGATCCGTTGGCAGAGGCGCATGGGGTATCAGACAAATGCCTGGTGCCGGTACAGGGCAAACCGCTGATCGAACATGTCATCGGCACTTTATCGCAAAGCCCGCATATCGATACGATTATTGTTTCGGTCAACGATCCTGCGATCCTGCATGAACTGGCCTTATGCGGCGATCTGATCCGGGCTGGCCGCTTGGTGGTCATCCGGTCTTCAGCCAATTTGGCGGCCAGCATTGTCGATGCCGTTGGCCTGTCAAAAACCCCGGTGCTGATCACCACGGCCGATAATGTGCTGCTGAGCCAACAGGCGATTGCAACCATGGTCACCACCGCGCTGAATGAGCAGGCCGATGCCGCCGCCGCTTTCGCGCGCAAGGGTGACATTCTGGCCGCGCATCCCGATGGCCAGCGCCGCTTTTATGAATTTGCCGATGACGGCTATTCAAATTGCAATTGCTATTGGCTGGGCAGCCCGGCGGCAATGAACGCCATCGAGATTTTCCGCGAGGGCGGGCAGTTTGCCAAAAATCCAGGGCGGATCGTCAAGGCATTCGGTTTGCTGAACCTCATCCGCTTTCGCATGGGCTGGGGCACGCTGGATCAGGCCTTTGGGCGTTTTTCCAAGCGTTTCGGCATTCGCATGCGGCCTGTGGTGTTTGATGATGGGCGGCTGGCCATCGATGTTGACAATGAACGCACGCACCGGGTGGTGAGCGAGATTATGGCGCGGGGGTGATAAACCAATAATACAAGGTGCTCCGGCGCAGGCCGGAGCGGTGGCGATACTGCGCAATCTCTATCCCAATCGCCACCACTCCGGCCTGCGCCGGAGTACAGTTACTATTCCCGCACCATTACAATCTTGGCCCCATCGCCAAAGCTGCTGATCGTCAGCCGATTATTGGCCAGCGCAAACAGCAGGGGATCCTGATCATCAATACGGATCTGCCGTTCGTTGATCTCAAAGCCTTGCGTCAATTCATCACGGCCCCGGCGCGGCTTGGCGAAATAGGTGATCAGTTCATTGTCCTCGGTGAACTCTACGGTGTCGCCGCGCGACAGGTCATCCATGCCGCGCACAGACAGCACTTTCCATTCGCCAACCACGTCCAGATGCCGCGTCGCCTTGGGCGCTTCCAAGGTATAGCCCGCACGATAGGCGGCGTGGCCGCGCATGGCAGACACCAGCTCGCGTTCGGGCTTCAGCGCCTTGTCGCTATTGACGGCCAAGCGGCTGGACAGCGCATCGAGCATACGGAACGCCGTTTCCTCATCGCCTTCATGATAGGCCTTGGACGAATCGCGCATCACCACGAATTGATCGACCAGTGCATGGGCGCGAGCCAAGCCCTTGTCGGCGCGGCCATCGGGCACAGCGACGGCCAGATTGTCAGAATGCGATGCCAAAGTCCGGGCATCGACATAGGCCAGTGACACGGTCATCAAAGGCTGGCTGGCATCCAGCAGCGCGGCGGGCAGATCGCTGCGGCTGCTGTCTTTGCCCAATGACACGAAAATGCCGCCACCATTGCTGGATAGGAACGCAGTGGGCACCACCACGCTGATCGTGCCATCCTGGCCCTGCTCCATCAGGCCATCGGGAACGCCGAAAATGCCGGTAATCGCCTGTCCTGTGGCGGGTGTCATGGTGAGGCGGACATCATGCGCCACCTCGCTCACCATATTATCGAGTTCCTTGGAGAACACCGTCTTCACCGAAGGCAGGCTGTCGATGAAAAACAGATTGCCGCCGCGCACGCTGGATACCCGTGTGGCCAGCGCGCCATCAAACTGCACGCCAACGCCAATGGTGGTCAGGCCAATGCCCTTGGCCGACGCCTCGCGCGCCATGCCCATGAATGTGCCCGCGTCGGTATTGCCAACATTGGGCTGTTCATCGGTGAACAGCATCACCCGCGTATTGCCCGCAAAGGCTGGCGCGGTGTCATGGGCCAGATCATAGCCGACGCGCAGCCCCGCCTCCATATTGGTCGAGCCATTGCTTTCAATCGCGCGGAAGGCGGCGGCGATGCGCCCGCGATTGTCACCCACATCGCTGGGTTCCAGATAGACATGGCTTTCATTGCCATAAAGCACGATGCCCATGCGGTCGCCCGCCTTCATCTGGCCAAGAATTTGCAATAGCGATTCGCGCACCAGATCCAGCGGGCGGCCATCCATCGATCCTGATTTATCGACGACTGCGACCAGATTGAGCGGCTCGCGCTGCCAGCCATCGGGCGCGATATTGCTGGAAAAGCCAAGGCCGACGAACAGCTTGTCATCGGGCCGGGTCGGCAGGCTGGCCTGCATCGCGCTGGCGGTGATGCACAAAGTCTGTTCGCAAGGGCGGTTGGCCGCCATGGTCAGGTCATGCTCACCCATCAGCCCTTCGATGGTCAGCGAATCGCTATCGGGAATGCCATCGACCAGCGCCACTGATCGGAAATGCCGCACATCCTGCGCCCCGCCCTGCCGCACCGACGAAGCGGTGACGATGATGTCGTAATAGCTTTCGTCCTCTTCCTGCACCGCATCCTGGGCGAAGGCAGGCATTGGCAATGCCAATGTGGCCAAAGCCATGGCAGAACCAATGAGAAGCGAAGATATGGAATTACGGCGCATGGCAAACCCTCCTGTTTTCACATGGAGGCACGCCGCCTGTTCACGAGGCTGTGCCCCTGTGAAGCGAAGGCTAACACAAGATTGGCAAATGCCGTAACGGAAATTTGGGTGACGCGATTATGCCCTTTTTTCGTCACCCCCGCGAAAGCGGGGGTCCATCACCGGACCATGAGGCCGCATCGGCGGGTGATGGATGCCCGCCTGCGCGGGCATGACGATTGGGTCTTAAAATGAAGAAAACCAATCAGCGCGTAGCGTTATACTGCAACTGATCGGGCGTCAGCTGAAAGCCGATGAGCTGTTCAAAGCTGGCCCGCGCAACGGCGGCGCGCACTTGCGGATCGGACAGCGGATCAATTGCCGCATCGGCATCGCCCGCACGGCGCTTGCGGGTCAAGCGTTCGCGCACATCATCGGGCAAGGATGCTTCGGCGCGATCAACATAGGAACCGGCGGTGCCACTGGCCTGTGCGCGTTCCTGCCCATCGGCAAAGCTGATGGTCACTGCGCCCAGACGCTTGGAAATCACCGCCGTACCGCCGCGCATCACCGTGGTGAAATAGGGCAAGGTTACCTGCCGCGCGCCGCGCGTGTTCGTGCGCCGGGCCAGAACATCGAATGTCGTGGCGGTATAGATCTTGTCGCCTGCCGCATCATTGCACTGGCTGCGCACATTGGTGATGCTGGCCACCATATCAATGGCATTGGCATCGCGGCTATCGACCGGACTGAACGTCGTGATATCGCCGGTATAAACCGGAATGCCCACCGCCGGGCAGGCCGAACGCACCACGTTCACGCCCACACCGCTATCCAGAACCAGTTCATTCTTGCCACCGCATCCAGACAGCATGGCAAGGCTGCAAACGCCCAGCAGAGCGAGGCGGAATTTCGGCAATGTGTCGGCGGAAAACAGCATGGTCACGGGGCAGATCCTCGGGCAATTCGGGTGGCTTGGGAAAGCCGGTGCCGGAACATGTCCGGCGGGTTGCAGGTCTCTTATCGGCCCCGCGTTCATTGCGCAATCCCGCGCCGACTTGGGCGGTGCACCTTCAAGCCACCGCAAAAACCGGATCGCTGCGCCAGAACACTGGCAAACAGAACCGCTCTCGGTTATGAGGCCCGGCATGAACGCCAGCCTAACCAACGCCGAAACCGCCCCCGCCAGCCCCACAAAGCCTGGCCTGTTGCTGCTGATCGCTGCGCCGCGCGGCTTTTGCGCCGGGGTAGACCGCGCCATCGATATCGTTGAACTGGCGATCGAGAAATATGGCGCGCCTGTCTATGTCCGCCATGAAATCGTGCATAACAAGTTTGTGGTCGATAATCTGAAATCCAAGGGCGCGATATTTGTCGAGACTTTGGACGATGTGCCCGATGGCGTGCCCGTGGTGTTTTCAGCGCATGGCGTGCCCAAGGCTGTGCCTGCCAAGGCAGAGGCGCGGGGGCTTTCCTATCTCGATGCCACATGCCCCCTGGTATCCAAGGTGCACCGCCAGGCCGAGCGCCAGGTAGAGGCAGGCCGCCACATCCTGTTTATCGGGCATAAGGGCCATCCCGAAGTAATCGGCACTTTGGGTCAGGTGCCCGAAGGATCGATCAGCCTGATCGAAACGCTGGCCGATGTCGCCAACATTACTGTGCCTGATGAAGGCAAGCTGGCCTTTCTGACGCAGACCACTTTGTCGGTTGACGATACCCGCGACATCGTCGAGGCGCTGCGCGTGCGCTTTCCCGCGATTGTTGGGCCAAAGGCCGAGGACATCTGCTATGCCACGTCCAACCGACAGGCGGCGGTCAAGGCCATGGCCAGTTCGTGCGATGCCGTTTTGGTCATCGGCGCCCCCAACAGTTCCAATTCGCTGCGTCTGGTCGAAGTGTCCGAACGCGAAGGCACAACCGCCCGGTTGATTCAGCGCGCCAGTGAGATTGATTTTAACTGGCTGGCCGGATGCGGCACTGTGGGCCTTACCGCCGGGGCATCCGCTCCTGAAGTGCTGGTGCGCGAAGTGGTCGACAAGCTGTCCGAACGCTATGTTGTCACCGAACGCGAAGTGGTGACCGCCGAAGAGAAAATGGTGTTCAAGCTGCCCCGCGCGCTGACCGATATATTCCCCGACAAGGGCTGAGGCGATGGCTGTCTATACCCATATCGGGGCCGAAGACATGGCGGGGATCGTCGCTGATTTCGGCCTTGGCACGCTGATTTCCGCCAAGGGCATTGCCGAGGGCGTGGAGAACAGCAATTATCTGGTCGATACCAGCGCCGGACGCTTCATCCTGACCGTGTATGAAAAGCGGGTCGATGTGGGCGACTTGCCATTTTTCCTCTCGCTGCTCGATCATCTGGCCGAAAAGGGCTGTCCGGTGCCGCGCACCATGCACGATGCCAGCGGCGCGCAACTGGCCGATTACAAGGGCAAGAAACTGGCGTTGATCGAGTTTCTACCCGGTGTCTCGGTCAGCCATCCCGATGCAGCCAAGGCCCGCGCGGTGGGTGAGGCCTTGGGCCAGATGCACCGCGCCGTTGCCGATTTCCCGCTGGAACGGCCCAACAGCTTGGGGCCGCAAGGCTGGTATGATCTTGCCGACCAATGCGGCGATGATCTGGACCTGATCCAACCGGGATTGCGCGCGCGTGTTGCCGCTGAGTGCGATTATCTGCGCGCCAGCTGGCCCGCCGATCTGCCGCGTTCGGTGGTCCATGCCGATCTGTTCCCCGATAATGTGCTGATGACCGGCGATGCCGTTTCGGGCCTGATCGACTTTTATTTTGCCTGTACCGAGGTGCGCGCATGGGATCTGGCCGTCACCCATGCGGCCTGGTGCTTTAACGCCGATGGCAGCGGCTTTGACGCCGATGTCAGCGACGCCCTGATCGCAGGCTATGACGCCAGTTTTGGCCGCAGCGATGCGGAAAAGGCCGCGTTCATCGCCTTGGCGCGCGGGGCGTGCTTACGCTTTTTGCTCACCCGCGCATGGGACTGGCTCAACACCCCGCCCGATGCGTTGGTAACTCGAAAAGACCCGCTCGCCTTTCTGCGGCGGCTGGACCATTACGCCGCATGAGCGAGCTTCCCAAGGTCGAGATTTTCACCGATGGCGCGTGCAAGGGCAATCCCGGCCCCGGCGGCTGGGGCGTGCTGTTGCGCGCCAATGGCACCGAAAAGGAGCTGTCGGGCGGCGAGGCTGACACCACCAACAATCGTATGGAAATGATGGCGGCGATACAGGCGCTCAATGCGCTCAAAAAACCGTGCCAGGTCACCTTGTGGACCGATAGCGTCTATGTGCGCGATGGCATCACCAAATGGATTCACGGCTGGATCCGCAATGGCTGGCGCACGGCATCGAAACAGCCGGTGAAGAACGCCGAATTGTGGCAAATGCTGGTCGATGCCAGCAAGCGGCACCGGATAGACTGGAAATGGGTCAAGGGCCATGCCGGTGACCCCGGCAATGAACGCGCCGATCAATTGGCGAGTGACGCGGCCTTGGCGGTGATGCGGGGCGAGGTTTAGGTCAATTTTCACCCCTCCCTTCCAAGGGAGGGGCAGCGAGACTTACGGGCTTGCCTGTTAGTCGCAGCGGGGTGGGTAAATTCCGACCTCGCCAGATTATTCAAACACCCACCCCAACCCCTCCCTTAGAAGTGAGGGGCTTTACCACACGCTTCCCTTTGGTCCGGCTGGTCAAATGAAACTTCCCGCACAGATCGGAAGAGCCACGTCT
>JBGSTI010000280.1:0-6809 GCA_041736605.1 Sphingomonadaceae bacterium | reverse complement strand
CGAGCAGGGCTTTAAGCAGATGTTCCGGCGCAATCCGCTGATGATTCATGCGGATGGCCACAGTCTGCGCCGATTGCAGAAAGCCTTTGGCCCGGTCAGTGAACTTTTCGAGGTTCATATTGGGTACTCCTTTGACCAGAGATAGTGTTGCATATTGGGCACACAAGGGCGCAACTCGCAAATTTCATCGTGTCTGTCCTTGTCTGCGATCAACGGCGCGATTGCCGCATTGCAGCACAGGCAAGCCGCAATCATTGGGCCAGAATAGGGTCAGAGCAAGGTTTGTCACAATTGCGCCCGACAAGTGTCGCGGATGTGCCGCCAAAGCGCATGCAAACCCGTCATGCTGCCTGCCTACCCGCCGCTTGCACCTGCTTTGCGGGTCATCTGACATTTAACGGGGAGCTTTTCCATGCGTTCATTCCTGCCCGCGCTGCTGGCCAGCAGCGCCCTTTTTGCCATGCCCGCCTATGCTGCCGAAGCTGAGGCCGATGCTGCTTCCGCTGAAGAAACGATGGCCGAAGAAGGCCAGATTGTTGTTTTCGGCCAAGGCGAAACTCGCCAGGTCCAGGAACTGTCGAGCGAGGCGCTGCGCACCTTGGTGCCCGCGACCAGCCCGCTGAAAGCCATTGAAAAGCTGCCCGGCGTGAATTTCCAGTCTGCCGATGCGTTCGGCAATTATGAATGGTCGCAGCGCATTTCGATTCGCGCGTTCAACCAGAATCAGCTGGGCTTTACATTTGACGGTATTCCGTTGGGCGATGCCAGCTATGGCAACCATAATGGCGCGCATCTCAGCCGCGTCGTGATCCCTGAAAATGTCGGCTCGGTGCGCGTGTCGCAGGGCGCTGGCTCGATCGGAACGCAGGCCACCAACAATCTGGGCGGCACCATTGAAACCTTTTCGATGGATCCGATGGACGATCTGGGCGCGATGGTGTCGGCTACTTATGGTAGCGATGATACGCGCCGTGGCTTTGTGCGCTTGAACGTGGTCGATCCGGGCGAGGGTGGTCCGCGCGGCTATGTGTCCTATGCCTATACTACCACCGACAAATATAAGGGCGTCGGCGTTCAGGAACAGCATCTGGTCAACGCCAAATTCATGGTCGATGTTGGCGATGTGGTGCTGGATAGCTGGTTCAGTTTCTCGGACCGTGCCGAGCAGGATTATCAGGACATGACGGCGGAAATGATCAGCCGTCTGGGCAGCGATTGGGACAATTTCGGCCCCGGCAATTACGCGCTGGCCGTGCAGGTTGCTGATATCGGTGCCAATCGCGGCGATACCGGCACCACGCCGTTGAACCCCGGCGCGGGCAAAGTTTATCCCGGCCTGATCACCAGTGCCGACGATGCCTATTATGACGCATCGGGCCTGCGCCGCGATACCGTGTTTGCTGTTGGTCTGACCACACCGGTTGGCGATATGGGCAAGTTCAAGATCAAGGCCTATCACCACGCCAATGAAGGCCAGGGCCTGTGGGGCACACCCTATGTCAACAGCCCGACGGGCGTGCCGATGGCATTGCGCACCACCGAATATAATATGGGGCGCTATGGCGTGTTCGGCAGCCTGGCCTATGAAATCGCCAATCACGATGTGTCATTGGGCGCATGGTATGAGCATAATGATTTCCGCCAAGCCCGCCGTTTCTATGCCTTTGAAAGCCGCACCAATCCGGGCCGCGATTTCCGCGAATTTCAGACCAATCCGTTCTTCACCCAGTGGGAATTTGATTTCAACACCAAGACCCTGCAATATCATGTGCAGGATAAGGTTGATTTCGGCGCGCTGACCGTCAGCTTGGGCTCAAAGGGCTTCCGCGTTACCAATGAAGCCAGTGCCATTGTCAGCGCATCCTTCCCCGAAGGCAAAATCAAGGCTGAAGACTGGTTCCAGCCGCATGTTGGCTTTGCCTATGATCTGGGCAACAGCGCCGAAATCTTTGGTGGCTTTACCCAGGTAACGCGCGCCTTCGCTTCGGCCACCACCACGGGTCCGTTTTCGACCAACCAGACCGGTTTCAACGCCATCAAGGGCAATCTGAAGCCGGAACAGTCGGATACGTTCGAAATGGGCGTGCGCTATAACACATCGATGGTGAACCTGGTGGCTGCGGCCTATTATGTGAACTTCCGCAACCGTCTGCTTGCCTTTGCCAGCGGCCCGTCGATTGTCGGCAGTCCGTCGGTTTTGCAGAATGTCGGCGGCGTTCGCGCTTTCGGTTTTGAAGCCGCAGCCGATGTTCGTTTTGGCGGCGATTTCAACGCCTATGTCTCTTATGCCTATAACGACACCACCTATCGCGATGATGTGGTGAATGCATCGGGCACGTTGGTTGCCGCGATTAAGGGCAAGACAGTTGTGGATAGCCCCAAGCATATCCTGCGCGGCGAATTGGCGTATAATCCTGCGACCGGCGTTTTTGGCCGAGTAGGGGCGAACTTCATGTCAAAGCGGTTCTACAATTATCTCAACGATGCTGCGGTAGATAGTCGCGTGATCCTGGATGCCGCTATTGGCTTCCGGTTCACCGAAACCATCGAACTGCAGGCCAATGTCACCAACCTGCTCGACAAGGACTATGTCAGCACCGTGGGTTCGGGCGGCTTTGGTAATACGGGCGATCGCCAGACATTGTTGACCGGCGCGCCGCGTCAGTTCTTTGTCACACTCAAGGCAGGCTTCTGATCGTCATGACGGTCACACGCCGACAATTGCTGGAAGGGGCGGCGGCAACCGCCGCCCTGACCGGTTTGCCCGTATCGGCCCTGGCAGCGCAATCTGCCAAGGCTGATAAGGCGCTGACGCGCATCGCCTTTGGATCATGCGCGCGGCAAAACAAGGATCAGCCGATCTGGGACAGGGTGAATGCCTTTGCCCCCGATCTATTCATTTTCCTTGGTGACAATGTCTATGGCGATACCGAGGATATGGAATTGCTGCGTAGCAAATACGCGCAATTGGCATCCAAGCCCGGATTTCAGACGCTGTGGAAAAACGCTCAAGTTATCGCCACGTGGGACGATCATGATTATGGCGTGAATGATGGCGGCAGCGAATATCCCAAAAAGGTGGAATCGCGCGCTATTTTCCTCGATTTCTGGCAGGTGCCTGCCGATCATCCGCGCCGCAGCCATGATGGCATTTACGGCGCCTATTATTTCGGGCCTCCGGGCCGCCGGGTGCAAGTGATCCTGCCCGATAACCGCACGTTCCGCTCGCCGCTTATGGGTTACAGCGTGGAACCGGAAGATCGCGGCCAATATATCACCAATCCCGATCCCAGGGCGACGATGCTGGGCGAGGCGCAATGGGAATGGCTGGAGACCGAATTGCGTGTACCCGCCGATTTGCGGATTTTCGCGTCATCCACACAGGTTCTGCCCGATGCGCCGGGATATGAGGCATGGATCAATTTTCAGGCCGATCATCAGCGGCTGATGGACCTGATTGATTTTGCCCAGGTTGATAATCTGGTCTTTATTTCGGGCGACACGCATTATGCTGAGCTGTCCAAGGTGAGCGACGGCATGGCCTATCCGCTGGTGGAACTAACCTCATCGGGGTTGACCGAAGTGTGGCCGGTGTTCGGCCCCAATCGCCACCGCATTGCCAAGGCTCCGCTCGCGCCGAATTTCGGGCGGTTGACCATTGACTGGTCGGGCAAGGAACCCGGCGTGCTGATGGAAGTGCAGATGCTGGATGGTAGCATCGGTATCAGCCATGCGGTGAAATTTGCCGATCTGAAACAAGGCTGGCGCTGACCCTAGATCCTACCCATCGACTTGCGATGGGGAGGTGGCAGGGCGTCAGCCCTGACGGAGGGGAAAATGCAACCTTGCAAAGCCCCTCCACCATTCGCTTTGCGAACGGTCCCCCTCCCCTTCGCAAGTCGAAGGGGAGGATTTTCCTGTACATTTCCCATTGGCCTTACCTGCGCGGCTGATATAGTTTCGCCTGAAATTCAACGCACCCAGTCTGTCGGGTGCGTTTCAGGAGAGTCGACCTTGCGCCATAGCCTGTTTGTTACCACCGCCTCGCTTGCCCTGTTGCTGGGTGGCTGCTCGACCATGTCCAAGGACGCGCCGCAGAGCGTTGCTGCTGCGCCTGCCGAACCGGCCCCGTTGGCCGATCTGGTGCGCAAGGTGGATATCCCCTATGAAATCTTCACTTTGCCCAATGGCCTGACGACGATTGTTCACACCGATCGCAAAGCGCCCATCGTCGGCGTTTCCGTCTGGTACCGCGTCGGTTCCAAGCATGAGCCCAAGGGCAAGACCGGCTTTGCCCATCTATTCGAGCATCTGATGTTTGGCGGATCGGAAAATGTCCCCAATTTTGACAAGCCGCTGGAAGCTGCTGGTTCAACGCCGACCAATGGATCGACCTGGCTTGACCGCACCAATTATGTCGAAACCGTGCCCACCGGCGCGGTCGATCTGGCGCTGTTCATGGAAAGCGACCGTATGGGCCATTTGCTGGGCGCGGTGACCCAGGAAAAGCTCGATCAACAGCGCGGCGTGGTTCAGAACGAAAAGCGCCAGGGCGACAATCAGCCCTATGGTATAGTCGAATATGAGATCCAGGAAACGCTTTATCCGCAGGGCCATCCCTATCATCATTCGACCATTGGCTCGATGGATGACCTGACCAATGCCAGCCTTGAGGATGTGAAAACCTGGTTTCGCGACAATTATGGGCCCAATAATGTCGTGCTGGTGCTGGCGGGCGATATTGATGCCGCCACGGCGCGGCCCAAGGTGGAAAAATGGTTCGGTGATATTCCGCGCGGTCCAGCGGTAAAGCCGGTCGAAGCGCCAGTCACGACATTGCCTGCGCGGGTGGACAAGACGATTACCGATCAGGTCGCCACCACGCGCCTGTATCGCAGCTGGGTGGTCCCCGGCCTCAATCATCCCGATGCTGCTGCCTTGTATATGGGGATGAGCGTTCTGGGCGGGCTGTCGAGTTCGCGGCTCGATAATGCGCTGGTGCGTGATGAGCAGCTGGCTGTATCGGTGACGGCTGGTTTCCTGCCATTTGAGCATAGCAGCTGGGTACAAAGCTATATCGACGTCAAGCCGGGCGTGGACCGCGCGGTGGCGGAAAAACGCTATGAAGAGCTGCTGGCCGATTATATCGCCAATGGCCCGACCGAGGACGAGTTGCGCCGCGCCGCGACCAGCTATGTCTCGTCGCAAATCGGTCAATTGGAAGAAGTCGGCGGCTTTGGCGGCAAGGGTTCGACGCTTGCCGAGGGGCAGCTTTATTCGGGCGATCCGGAAAAATACAAGAAAGACCTGGAAGCCATTGCCAGCCTCACCCCGGTGATGGTGCGTGATGCGATGCAGCGCTGGCTGACCCGTCCGGTGTTTGCGCTGGCAGTAGAGCCGGGTGAACGCAAGGAAGGCGGCGAAAATCGCGGTGGTTATCGCGCAGCGTATAGCAAGGGCCAGGTTGATGGCCCGCGCATCGGTTATCGCACCGGCGTTGATGGTGAAAGCGGCGCTGGCAGCACCACCATAGCCGAAGCGGCAAAGCCCACGCGCACCTTCCCCGATGTTGCCCCGGTTGGCGATCTGGAATTTCCCAAGATCGAACGCGCCACCCTGTCCAACGGCATGAAGGTCAGCTTTGCCCGGCGGACGACCGTTCCCAAAGTGCGTGTCTCGGTCAGTTTTGACGCCGGTTTTGCCGCCGACAGCGTCGATGCGCGCGGCACCCAGTCGTTCATGATGGAATTGCTGAGCGAAGGCACCACCAGCCGCAGCAGCATTGCCATTGCCGAGGAATCGGAGCGGCTGGGCGCAAATATTGGCACGGGCGCGTCGCTGGATGAAAGCAGCGTATCGATGAGCGCGCTGTCCGCCAATCTGGCCCCGTCGCTGGCGTTGATGGCAGATATTGTCCGCAATCCCGCCTTTGCCGATGGCGAGGAAGAGCGGGTGCGCGCGCAGCAATTGGCGCAGATCGGGCAGGAAATGAACAGCCCTGTGGCCTTGGGCTATCGCGCCATGGCCCCGATCCTGTACGGCAAGGACCATCCTTATGGTGGCAGCCTGACGGGCACGGGCGAGGCTGCGATTGTGTCAAAGTTGACCGCTGCTGATCTGCGCCAAGCGCATCAGACTTGGCTGCGCCCCGACGCGGCACAGATCACCATCGTCGGCGATACCAGCATGGCGCAGGTCCTGCCGCTGCTGGAAAAAAGCTTTGGCGATTGGAAGGCTCCCGCCACGCCGCGCCCGGTCAAGGCCGTGAACAGCGCGGTACCTGCGCCCAATCCGCGCATCGTGGTGATTGATCGCCCCAATTCGCCGCAATCGGTGATTTTGGCAGGCAAAGTGCTGTCGCTATCGGGCCGCGATCCGGCAGAGCGGTTGGAAACGGTCAATGAAATCATGGGGGCCGGTTTTCTGTCGCGGATCAATTCGAACCTGCGCGAAACCAAGGGCTGGTCCTATGGCGTGCGCTCCAGCCTGTTTTCCAGCCAGGGCCGCCGTGCGCAGATCGTGATGGCCCCGGTTCAGGCGGATCGCACCGCCGATTCGATCCGCGAGCTGCTGACCGATATGAAGGCCTTGCCTGCCACGCGGCCGGTTACCGATGAGGAATTCAACCGCGTGATTGATGGCAATATCCGCGGCCTGCCCAATCGCTTTGAATCATCGGGCGATGTGTTAAGCGCGGTGCAGACCATCGATCGGCTGGACCGCCCCGATGATTATTATGTCAAACTGCCAACACTGTATCGCACGATGGACAAGGCGCAGCTGGATGCAGAGGCCGCCCGCCATTTGCA